>NZ_JABXEM010000069.1:0-41387 GCF_013372595.1 Myxococcus sp. AM011 | reverse complement strand
GGCACGGAGACCCCCACGCCGCCGCCCACCCAGAAGCCTCCTCCCGAGGCCCCTGTCGTGGAGAACAAGCCCGTGGAGCCGCCTCCGCCTCCGCCGGCCAGGAAGCTCGCCGCCATCTTCGACGGTGAGGCGGGCGCGGAGATCTCCGTGAACGGCAAGAAGGTCGGACGCACTCCGGATGCGCGTCTCGCCAACCTGGAGTTGGGGAAGACCTACCAGTTCACCGCGAAGCTCGCGGGCTACAAGCCGTACGCGGGACAGTTCCTCGCCAAGGGCGACGCGGACGAGCTGACCATCTCCTTCGACCTCATCAAGGAGGAGAAGCGCCCCGTCGAGACGGTGGTGAAGCCCCCGCCTCCTCCTTCGAACCCGACGCCTCCGAAGTCGAAGGCCACGGGCATGCTGGCGTGCAGCACGAAGCCCGCAGGCGCGGAAATCCTTGTCGACGGCAAGAAGACGGGACGTCAGACGCCGGTGACGCTCGGCAGCCCCCTCGTGCTCCCAGTGGGCAAGAGGAAGATCTCCTTCAAGCTCAATGGCAAGACGACCAAGCCCCAGGTGGTCTTAATCTCCGAGAACAAGATGGAGAAGCTGGTCAACGTCGCCATCGAGTGACGCAGTCGGGCATCAAGCGTCGTCGTCGAATTGTTGAATGAAGTGGTGCCGGGCGCGGTATGACGCCCGGCCCGCGACGCTACATGCTGAGGTGATGCGCCATGCAATCGACGCCCATCCGGGGCAAGGCCGAGGCCGGTCCCGCGCAACAGCCGTTTTCATATCCGCTCCGCCGTGAGTTCGTCGAACCCGACTGGCGGCGCATCCCCGGCTACAAGGACGTCACGCAGGCGGAGTGGGAGAGCTCCGTCTGGCAGCGCAAGCACACCGTCAAGAACCTGAAGGAGCTCAAGGCCACCCTGGGGGCGCTGCTCCCGGACGACCTGGCGGAGAGCCTCGAGCGGGATCAGCGCGAGCGCGCGACGATGTCCATCCTCGTCCCGCCGCAGATGCTCAACACGATGGACTATCAGGACCTGTGGAGGGATCCGGTGCGGCGCTACATGCTGCCCGCCTTCGCGGACCGCCTCACCGAGTGGACCAATCACCCGAAGGCCAGCCGTGACAGCCTCCACGAGCAGGACATGTGGGTCGTCGAAGGTCTGACGCACCGCTATCCGACGAAGGTGCTCGCGGAGATGCTGCCGACGTGTCCCCAGTACTGCGGGCACTGTACGCGCATGGACCTGGTGGGCAACGACGTCCCCCAGGTCAGCAAGCACAAGTTCTCCATCGGTCCGAAGGACCGCTACGAGCAGATGCTCGAGTATCTGCGCCGCACCCCGACGGTGCGCGACGTGGTGGTCTCCGGCGGCGACATCGCGAACCTGCCCATCCAGCAGCTCGAGCCCTTCGTCAGCTCGCTGATGGACATTCCGAACATCCGGGACATCCGTCTGGCCAGCAAGGGGCTGATGGCCATCCCCCAGCACTTCCTCCAGGACTCGGTGCTCCAGGGGTTGGACAGGCTGGCGAAGAAGGCCGTGGAGCGGGGCGTGGACCTGGCGATGCACACGCACGTCAACAACGCCGCGCAGCTCACCCCGCTGGTGGGCAAGGCCGTGCGCAAGCTGCTGGACATGGGCTTCCGCGACGTGCGCAACCAGGGCGTGCTGTTGCGTGGCATCAATGACAGCGCGCAATCACTGCTCGAGCTGTGTTTCACGCTGCTCGACCACGCGAAGATCCTGCCGTACTACTTCTACATGTGCGACATGATCCCCAACAGCGAGCATTGGCGGCTGTCGGTGGCTCAGGCGCAGCGGCTCCAGCACGACATCATGGGCTACATGCCCGGCTTCGCGACGCCGCGCATCGTCTGTGACGTGCCCTTCGTGGGCAAACGCTGGGTCCATCAAGTCGCGGAGTATGACCGCACCCGCGGCATCTCCTACTGGACCAAGAACTACCGGACCGGCATCGAGGCGAATGACCCCGAGGCCCTCGAGCGGAAGTACGAGTACTTCGACCCCATCGACTCGCTGCCCGAAGAGGGTCAGGCGTGGTGGCGGGAGCAGATCAAGGCGGCGTGATGGACACCCCCGCGGTTGCGATGAGTGTGGCGGCGGACTTGCGCACCGAGCGCTCCTCGCTCAGTGATGCGGGGCGCCGTCGCCTGTTTCCCCAGGCCACCGATGCGGAGTGGAACGACTGGCGCTGGCATCAGCGCCATGCCGTGCGCGGGTTGGAGCAGTTGGAGCGCTTCATCCCGCTGACCGCCGATGAACGCGCGGGCGTCCAGGAGACGTCCTCGCTGTTCCGCATCGGCATCAGCCCGTACTACCTGTCGCTCATCGACCCGGAGCATCCGTTCTGCCCGGTCCGCATGCAGTCCATTCCCGTGCGGGCCGAGGCTCGCGTGCGTCCCGGCGAGCTGGAGGATCCGCTCGGCGAGGACAAGACGCGGCCAGAGGAGTGCATCGTCCACAAGTATCCCGACCGGGTGCTGTTCCTGGCGCTGGATACGTGCTCCGTCTATTGCCGCCACTGCACGCGGCGGCGCATCACCCAGGGCGGCGTCGCGGAGTTGTCCAAGGAGCAGATGCGCCGCGGCATCGACTACGTCCGGCGCCACCCCGAGGTGCGTGACGTCCTCATCTCGGGCGGAGATCCGTTCCTGCTGAGCGAGCAGCGCCTGGATGAGCTGCTCGCGCCGCTGAGCGAGATTCCGCATGTGGAGATGATTCGCATTGGCACCCGCGTCCCCGTGGTGCTGCCCATGCGCGTCACGGATGCGCTGGCGAGCACGCTGCGCCGCCATGCGCCTGTCTTCGTCGTCACGCACTTCAATCACCCGAAGGAAGTGACGCCCGAGGCGCGCGAGGCGTGTGAGCGATTGGTGGACCACGGTGTCCCCGTGGAGAACCAGGCCGTGCTGATGCGGCAGCTCAACTCGGACGCGCGCATCATCAAGGAGCTGTCACACCTGCTGCTGCGCAGCCGCGTGCGGCCGTACTACCTGCACCAGATGGACGTGGCCGAAGGCTGCGAGCACCTGCGCACGCCCATCGCGAAGGGCCTGGAAATCATCCAGCAGCTTCGCGGCCACACCACCGGACTCGCAGTGCCGCACCTCGCGGTGGACCTGCCCGGCGGCGGCGGCAAGGTGACGCTCCAGCCGGACTACGTCGTCGAGCGGGGCGAGCGGGAGACGGTGTTCCGCAACTACAAGGGCGAGCGCTACGCCTACCCGGAGCCGGAAGAAACAGACTGCTCTTGTCCGTATGACGAGACGTGGCGCGCTCGTGCCCAGGAGTACGGCTACCTTCGGAAGGGCTGAGGCTGAGCGGCAGTGGCTCCCGGCGTTGTGCTACCGGGAGCGGGCGCCCGGGAAGCTCACTCGTCGTCCGAGGACTTCTTCCGGGCCTTCTTCTTCACCTTGGTTGTCTGCGAGCTGGGGCGACGCGCGGCCTTCTTGGCGGGCTGGTCGTCCCCTCCGCCCATGATTTCCACGGGCACCTGGTCCTCGCCCGCCGCGGCGGCCTGGGCTCCCACGGCGCCACCCTCCTCGCCGCCTTCTTCACCCTCCACGGGGATGCCAATCTGGACTTCGGGGTTGTCGCCCTCGTTGGACTCCAGCTCGACGGGGTTGTCGTTGTCGAAGCCGTTCTGAATCGAGACTTCCTTCTCCTCGGTGGGCTTCGCCGCGGCCGGCTTGGACGCCTTGGCCTGCTCCTCCAGGCGCTGCCCCTCCGCCTTCGCCCGCTCATTGCCCTCGCGTCCCATCCGCGCGGTGAAGCGGTCGTATTCCTTCGCGGTGACGCCGTGCTTCTCCAGCACCGAGGTGGTGGCCGCAGACTGCTTCCGCGTGGCCTGCCCGCGCTCCTCGTTGCTCATCTCCGAGGGTTTGCGATTGCCGTACTCGTCGTCCACCTTCTTCATCGCCGCCGCTTCGTCGCGGCGGATGTGCGCCACCTTCTCGGGGGTCAGCTCGCCCCCTTCGTCCGCGCCGGCGACGCCCGGAAGGACCAGCAGGGCTGCCATGAGCAGGGAAATCGGACGGGACATGACGCGGCTCCTCGACGGTGGAATCACTCGTATCTAACCACGGTCCGCCCTCGGCGCGCACCGGTCGCCTTCCGTGGCGGGGACTGTCACTGAAATCCGTGATTGCTCCCAGTCACGTCTGAGGGCGTCAGCCGTTCTGGCAACGCGCGCAACCATTCCTGGCATCGGAGCACTGCTCCCGGCCCTGGGCGCAACGCGGGGGGAGGTCATCCCGGTCCGGGTTTCGGTCCACCAGGGAACACAGCTCCTCGGCCACGCCACAGGTGCTGGTGGCCACCTCGCAACGGTCCTGACAGGCCAGCTCGTCCTGGGCCGCGCGCGCTCGCAGCTCCTCGAGCCGCGCCGAGGCTCCGTCGATGGCCGCGTCGTCGTCACCCGCGACGCGCGTGTCCACGTTCTTCGCGCAGCCCGCCAGGAGGTGGATGACCACGAGCAGCGGAAGCGCGACGAAGGGGACTCGCATGGGCCTTTCCATATTCGTGCGGGTGGTCCTCCGTCCAGCAGGGGCCTCCACGAGTGTCGGACGTGGGGCTCACCTCACCCCGCATCAGGCGGCGACTGTTGTTGCTGGGGTGGGGGACGCGGGCGGCGCGGTGGCTCCTCGGGGCGCGACAGGTACAGGTAGGCCGTCAGCGCCAGCAGGGCCGCGACCGCCAGCCGCCGCATCCAGTCCTCGCGCTGCCGCACGGGAGACGCCTGGTCCTCCCGCGTCGCGGCTTCACGGCCCGCCGCCACGTCGGCGCTCACCGCTCGCAGACGACGGCAGACCTCCACCACGGGCACCAGGCCCGCGGGCACTGGCGCGTCCTCCCGCTCCAGCGCCGCCACGAGCATCCGGGCCCAGGCCGCTTCCTCCTCGCTGCCCGAGGGCTCCCTCGCCGCCGTGCCTGTCTTCGTCGCCAGCGACACCGCGGCTCGTAGCAGGAGCACCGAGAGGGCCTGCTCCGACACCCCGTAGAAGCTCGCACAGTCCTCCAGCGAGGCCCCCACGACGAGCCGGCGGTTCAGCAGGGCGGCCGGACGGGGCTCCAGCGCCCTGAGGGCCTGGACGAAGACAGCGGGGGGCAGACGGGAGATGGGCGGCTCGGGAGGTGTCACGGGCGCGCCATCCTCTCCCATCCTCCGGCCGTTTTCTTGAGGCACGTGGCCGCGCACCTACACTCCCAGGCCATGTTGCGACCTGTTGCACTGCTCCTGCTCCTGCTCTCCCCCCTGCGCTCGCTCGCGGTGGAGACCCTGCGCATCGCCATCGAGGACACGGGAGTGGAGGTGCGCATCAGCGGGCGCGGACTTGGCTTCGGCGTGGACAGCGAGGAGGCCACCTTCGTCCCCATCCCCTCCGATGTCGCCACCGTCCGTCGCAAGGCCGGCAAGCTCGAGGTGAACGGCGCCCCCGTCATCGGAGACTCCGTGCGCTTCCGCGCGGGCCTCGGCGCCTCCGAGGATGCGGGCTCGGCTCCGGGAGAACAGCCGATCAAGGCCGGCGGTGCCCAGGTGCGCGGTGACGTCGTCGTGCGTCCGTTCAAGGACGGGCTCCAGCTCATCAACGTCATCTCCCTGGAGGACTACCTCGCCGCGGTGCTCGGCAGCGAGATGCCCGTGTCCTTCCCGCCAGAGGCCCTCAAGGCCCAGGCCATCGCCGCGCGCACCTACGCCCTGCAGAAGAAACTGGAGAGCTATAGCAACGCGTTTCATCTGGGCAGCAGCGTGCTCCACCAGGTGTACGGCGGCGTCAATCGCGAGGACCCTCGCACCCGCGCCGCCGTCGACGCCACCCGTGGCCAGGTGCTCACCTACGAGCTGGCTCCCATCGAGGCCTACTTCCACGCCTCCTGCGGGGGCCGCACCGAGTCCGGGCAGGACGCCCTCCACCGTGACTTGCCCTACCTGCAGCCCGTCGACTGTCCGTGCGGCCGACTGCCCGCGAGCCGCTGGTCCGCCTCCATGTCGGACACCGAAATCAAGGCCGCCCTCAAGCGCCCCGCCCAGGGCATGAAGGTGTCCGCGCGCACGCCCACCCGCCGCGTTACCCGCATCACCATGGGCGATGGCAGCACGGTGGACGGAGTGGAGCTCCGCCGCAGGCTTGGCTACACGCGCCTCAAGAGTCTCGACTTCGAGGTGGAGCGAACCGACCACGGCTATGTGTTCTCCGGTCGCGGCTATGGCCATGGGGCCGGGCTCTGCCAGTGGGGCGCCAAGGCGCTCGCCGACAAGGGCAGGGGGTACCTGGAAATCCTCACCCACTACTACCCAGGGGCCGAGCTGCAGCACCTCTACTGACGTCCCCTGTGTCGGCGCGCTTTCCGCGGCGGCGCGGGGGCTGCTACAAGCGCCAACCCCGTGTCGTCTCGCCTCTCAGACTACGACTTCGAGCTCCCCGAGTCCCAAATCGCCCAGGCACCGCTCGCCCGGCGCGATGCCTCGCGGCTGATGCTCGTCCGCCGCTCCACCGGTGACGTGAGCCACCGCCAGTTCTCCGATGTCCTGGAGCTGCTGCGCCCGGGTGACTTGCTCGTCCTCAACGACGCACGCGTCATCCCCGCGCGCCTGCTGGGCCAGAAGGCGGGCACCGGTGGCCGCGTGGAGCTGCTCGTGGTGCGCCCCGCGGCCTCCACGCTGACCTCGGCCGCGTTGGACGGCGCTCCCGAGTCGCTCGACTGGCTCTGCCTGGGACAGGCATCCAAGGGCCTCAAGCCCCCGCAGCGCCTCACCTTCGCCGGTGGCCTGGAGGCCGAGGTGCTGGAGGTGCTCGGAGGAGGGGAGTACCGCGTTCGCTTCCATGCGCCCCCCGGTGCCTCGCTGGCCTCGTTGCTCGACGCCGCAGGGCGCCTGCCGCTGCCGCCCTACATCACCCGCGAGCCCGATGCCGCGGACGCCGAGCGCTATCAGACTGTCTACGCGCGCGCTTCCGGCGCCGTCGCCGCGCCCACCGCGGGCCTGCACTTCACGCAGGACACCCTGGACGCGCTGGCTGCCAAGGGCGTGCGCCGCGCGCTGGTGACGCTGGACGTGGGGCCGGGGACCTTCCTGCCGGTGCGCGAGGAGGAGCTCGACAAGCACCACATGCACCCGGAGCGCTTCACCATCCCGGAGTCCACCGCGCGCGAGGTGAACGCGGCGCGAGCGGAGGGGCGGCGCGTCGTCGCCGTGGGCACCACCGTGGTGCGCACGCTGGAGTCCGCCACGGAGCCGGCCACGGGACTGCTGCGCGAGGGGCCCGGCGAGACGACGCTCTTCATCCGTCCGGGCTTCACCTTCCGTCAGGTGGACGCGCTCCTGACGAACTTCCACCTGCCGCGCTCCACGTTGGTGGTGCTCGTCAGCGCGCTCCTGGGGCGCGAGCGCACGCTGGCCGCCTACGCGGAAGCGGTGCGCGAGGGTTATCGATTCTTCAGCTACGGCGACGCCATGCTGGTGTCGGAGTGAGTGCCATGAGTGAGCAGGACGCGGGAGCAGGGGAGACGGCGCGCGAGAAGGGCGACTCGCGGGTGGCACCGGGCCTGGTGCGCTTCGAGCTGCTCCATGAGGATGCCTCCGGAACGAAGGCCCGCCGAGGACGGCTGAACACCCCGCACGGCCCCATCGAGACGCCCATCTTCATGCCAGTGGGCACCGTGGGCAGCGTCAAGGGCGTGGGGCCGGATGACCTGCTCGCGCTCGACGCTCAAATCATCCTCGGCAACACCTACCACCTCATGCTGCGCCCCGGCGAAGCGCTGATGCGGGAGATGGGCGGCCTCCACCAGTTCGTCTCCTGGAACCGGCCCATGCTCACCGACAGCGGCGGCTTCCAGGTCTTCAGCCTGTCGGAGAAGCGCAAAATCACCGAGGAGGGCGCCGCCTTCCAGTCCCACCTCGACGGCGCGCGTCACTTCCTCACCCCCGAGCGCTCCATCGAAATCCAGGAGACGCTCGGCGCCGACGTCATCATGGCCTTCGACGAGTGCCCGCCCTCCACCGAGGACCGCCCGTACCTGGAGAACTCCCTCGCGCGCACCACGCGGTGGCTGCACCGCTGCGTGAAGGCGTGGAACCAGGGAGGACGTTCGTCCCTCTTCGGCATCGTCCAGGGCGGCCTCCACGAGGACCTGCGCAAGCGCCACGCGGAGGAGGTGTGCGCGGTGGACCTGCCGGGGTACGCGCTGGGCGGCTACTCCGTGGGCGAGGCCCCCGAGGCGATGCACGCGGGCGTGGCGTACTCGGCGCCGCTCTTGCCTCGCGACAAGCCGCGTTACCTCATGGGTGTGGGCACCCCCGTGGACCTGGTCACCTGCGTGGAGCACGGGGTGGACATGTTCGATTGCGTGCTCCCCACCCGTTGTGCGCGCAACGGCCTGCTCTTCACCTCGGAGGGCAAGCTCACCATCCGAAACGCGGCATTCGCCAGGGACCCCAGGCCGGTCGACCCGGCGTGCTCCTGCTACACCTGCCGCAACTTCAGCAGGGCGTACCTGCGCCACCTCTTCGCGGCGGGGGAAATCCTCGCCATGCGCCTCAACACCCTGCACAACCTCCACTACTTCCTGGGACTGATGGCGGATGTGCGCAAGGCCATCGCGGAGGACCGATATGCGGCCTTCGCGCGGGAGTTCCGGGAGAGGGCTCGAGCCCAGGAGGCCGAACGGACCCGTGGTCGCTGAGCGACCGGATGGAATCCCGGGTTCCCGCGTTCACTTGCTCACATGGGGACCTGTTGCTAAGAGGGCCCCCTTTCAGGATGGGTCCTTCGGGTAGTGTGGGGGGTCCCCCATCCCAAGCCTTCCTCAACCGACGAGGCAGTCTGTGGCTGAGAGCTTTTTGATGCTGGCGCAGGCCGGGGGCGGGACCAACCCGCTGAACACCCTGGCTCTGCTCGTGGGCCTGGTGGCGATCATGTACTTCGTCATGATCCGCCCCCAGCAAAAGCAGATGAAGGAGCACCGCACGCTGCTCACTTCGCTCAAGAAGGGCGATGAAGTGGTCACCTCGGGCGGCATGCTCGGGAAGATCCACCTCGTCGAAGAGCGGACCGTGACGGTGGAGGTCGCCAGTGGCGTGCGCGTCCGCATCCTGAAGACGTCCATCAGTGCCAAGGGCACGGTGGCTGAAGGGCCCGCGCAAGCGGTGTCCGCCGAAGAGAAGAAGAAGGAGGAGAAGTAAATGGACCGCGGCTGGTGGTGGAAGTTTGGACTGATTGTCGCGGTGACGCTGGGGACCATCTGGTTCCTGATTCCGTCGTATTACTCGCTGGCGGTCATGGACCGTGCACAGCGCAATGACCTGGCGGCGCTGCAAGCGCGGCTTCCCGCCTGGGCACCTCCCGCGAAGTACCGGCTCAATCTGGGCCTGGACCTTCAGGGCGGCATCCACATGGTCATGCGCGTGGACACCAAGACCGCGCTCCAGAAGCGCACCGAGCGCCGAGGCCAGCAGATCGCCACGTACGTCGCCGACAAGAAGCTCGGCGAAGTCACCGTGGATACGGATCCAGAGAAGCTCCAGCTCACCTTGACGGCGAAGGACCCGGCGACCATGGACGCCATCGAGAAGGACGTCCTGGCGACCTTCGGGGACTTCAAGCGGGTGGACCGCAACGGCGCGACGCTGGTGCTGTCGCCCGACGACACGCAGGTGAACCGCTTCCGTGAGGAATCGGTCGACCAGGCGATGCTCGTCATCCGCCGCCGCATCGACAAGTGGGGCGTCGCCGAAGTCGACGTGCGCAAGCTCGGCACCGACTCCATCCAGATTTCGCTGCCCGGCCGCAGCAACCCGGAGCAGGCCAAGGAACTGGTCGGCACCACCGCGCAGCTCGAGTTCCGGATGGTGGACGACACCAACCCGCAGGTCTTCGCGCAGATGTTCCAGGCCAACCCGCCTCCGGCCGGCAGCGACATCACCGTGACCGAAGAGGGCGGCTTCCCGCAGCTGCAGAGCAAGTCGCGCGAGGCGCTCCTGGCATACACCGAGGGCAAGGTCCCGGAGAACCGCCAGGTCGTCACCGAGTGCATCGCGAACCCGCTGAAGAAGAACGAGTGCTCGTCCTACCGCACCTTCCTGTTGGACAAGTTCGTGCCGCTGACGGGCGAGAGCCTGGCGGGCGCGGACGCGAACGTGAACCAGATGAATGAGCCGGAGGTGAACATCGCCTTCGACCCGGCGGGCGCGCGCGAGTTCGAGAAGCTGACCGAGGCGGGCGTGGGCAAGCGGATGGCCATCGTCCTGGACGACAACGTCCAAACCGCGCCGAACATCAACGAGAAGATCGGCGGCGGTCGTGCCCGCATCACCATGGGCCGCATGGGCGCGCGCTCCCACGACGAGTGGCTGGGTGAGGCGCAGACGCTGGCGCTGGTGCTCAAGGCGGGCGCGCTGCCCGCTCCGGTGACGGTGGGTGAGATTCGTCAGGTGGGCGCGAGCCTGGGTGACGAGCTCATCAAGAAGGGCGGCATGGCGGTGCTGGTCGGCCTGGGCCTCGTGCTCCTCTTCATGGGCTTGTATTACCGCAAGGCGGGGCTCATCGCGGACATCGCGCTCGTCCTGAATGGTCTGCTCATCCTGGCGGGGCTGGCGTTCTTCAACGCGACGCTGACGTTGCCGGGCATCGCCGGATTCGTGCTGACGTTGGGCGTGGCGGTGGATGCCAACGTGCTCATCAACGAGCGCATCCGCGAGGAGTTGAGCCACGGCAAGACGGCCAAGGCGGCCGTGGACCAGGGCTATGACCGTGCCTTCTGGACCATCTTCGATGCACACGTGACGGCGCTGATCGCCGGCTTCATCCTGTTCTTCACGGGCACCGGACCGATTCGAGGCTTCGCCACCACGCTCATCGTGGGACTGCTGGCCTCGCTGTTCACGTCCATCGTGGTGACTCGCGTCATCATGACCTACTTCGTCCACGGCCGTAACGCGCAGTCGGTGTCGGTCTGACCGGCGGGAGCCCGGATAACTGCCATGCAGATCCTCAAGAACAAGACGAACTTCGACTTCATCGGCAAGCGCAAGCCGGCCATCTTCATCTCCACCCTCATCAACCTCGCCATCCTGGTGGGCATCGTCACGGTGGGGTTCAACTACGGCGTGGACTTCGCCGGCGGCACGGTGGTGGAGCTGAAGTTCAACCACCCCATCAGCGCGGCGGAAGTGCGTGAGCGCGCCCAGAAGGGCGGCCTGCACGACGTGAGCGTGCAGAACATCGGCAGCTCCGACGAGAACGCCTTCCTGTTGCGCATGGGCGGCGTCACCCAGCTCAACGAGGAGAACGCCACGAAGGCCAAGACGGCCATCGAGGCCCTGGGTACCATCCGCAACGTCTACTCGGACCTGTCCAACGGCATCATCAACTTCCGCTCGGCCACCCCGCTGACGGCGGAGCTCATCAAGAGCACGGTGGAGGCTTCCGGCACCGGCGTGCAGGAGGTCCGTGTCCTGGGCGAGTCGCAGGGTGGCTCTGGCGTCGACTACCAGGTCGTCGCCAGCGGCATGGCGGACAAGGTGAACTCCGCGCTCAACATGGGCGTGGAGAAGCCGGACTTCGAGCAGCGCCGCGTGGACTACGTGGGTCCGCAGGTGGGCAAGCAACTGCGCAACCGCGGCGTCATGGCGCTGCTGTACTCGATGGTGGCCATCCTCATCTACGTGGCGTTCCGGTTCGACTTCAAGTTCGGCCCAGGCGCGCTGCTCGCCATGCTCCACGACGTCATCATGGTGGCCGGCTACTACCTGGTGAGCCGCCGCGAGTTCAACCTCACGGCCATCGCCGCGCTGTTGACCGTCGTCGGCTACTCGGTGAACGACACCATCGTCATCTACGACCGCATCCGCGAGGACATGGCCAAGTACAAGGGCAAGCCGCTGACGGAGGTCATCAACATCGCCATCAACGACACGCTCGGCCGCACCATCCTCACGTCCGGCACGACGGCGCTGTCACTCATCGGTCTGCTCATCTTCGGCGTGGGCGAAATCTTCGACTTCGCCATGGCGATGCTGGTGGGCATCCTCGTCGGTACCTACTCCTCCGTGTACATCGCCAGCCCGCTCACCATCTGGCTGGACGAGCGCGCCGCGGCGAAGGAAGGCCGTCACGGCGACGGCATGAAGCACGAGCCGAAGGCGGCGTGACGGACATCGCCTGACTCCCGCTCGCGGGAGCCGGACGCGACGAGGGCCCTGGTCTCCCACTCACGGGAGGCAGGGCCCTCGTTGTTTTCAGCAAGGGCCGTGCGTCAGAAGCGCGCGCCCAGCGTCACCGAGGCGTCCAGGAGGCCGCCGTCGGTGTCCTCGTCCAGCGCCCCGTTGGCGAAGCCGTTGTCGAGCAGCACGCGCCAGGTGGCTCGGACACCGGCCGTCAGCGCGCCGCTGTTGAACTCCAGGCCCGCGGCGAGCGGCAGCTCCTCCATGGTGTCGGAGTCGTAGAGCCCGCCGCCGATGCCGCGCACGTCCACATAGGAGAGGCCGAAGCCCGCTCCGACGAAGGGCCGCACCGCCGTCATGAAGGGCGGGGAGACCTTCACCAGGGCGCTACCACCCTGGCGGACGATGGAGGGGCCCTCATCCAAGAGCCGGACGTCGTCGATGCCGTTCTGCGAACCTTCGTAGCCGAGCTCGAACCCGAGGAACGTGGTGGGCTGCACGTTGAGTGTGAGACCCCATGCCGGACCGGTGCTCGTGAGATCTCCCAGGTTGCCCGTGTAATCGCCCAGGCCTCCCTTGAGGAACACGTTGACGTCGCCTCGCTTGCCCGGCTTTCGTTCCTGCGCAGAAGCCGTGCCCGCGGCGAGCAGCGCGAGCGCCAGCGCGCCGACCTGGATACCCTTTGCAGCCATGCGGTCCTCCCTGTCAGGTGGTGTGCAATCAACCTGTGCACCGGATGGACGGCACGCTCCCCACCAGCAGGCGACAGGCCGAGCGCACGCCTGAACGCTTGAGCAGGAAGGGAAATGTCGTGCCCAAGGTTGGACTATCCTCGTCAGACGTCTGAGGTACTGTCGGCCTGTCAAGATTTCGTCCCGGCCACGGAGGAGTCCCGGTGGCCGAGGAGGGGAGCTGCGAGTGCGGTGGTTGCTTCCAGACGTGGTCGAGGAGGAGGTCGGGTTGCTCGCTGGGGAGCTGTCGCTCCATCCGCTCGCGGCCAGGGTGCTGCTGCACCGCGGTTACCGGACGCCTGAGTCCGCCTCCGCGTTCCTGTCGGACCGACTGGCGGACCTGCCGGACCCCTTCCGGATGAAGGGCATGGCGGCGGGCGTGGAGCGGCTGGTGCGTGCCCTGCACCGGCGCGAGAAGGTGACGCTGTACGGCGACTACGACGTGGACGGGGTGTGCTCCACGTCGCTGATGTTCCTGTTCCTGAAGGAGCTGGGCGTTCCGCCGGCCACGTACATCCCCCACCGCCTGGACGAGGGCTACGGCCTCAACATGTCCGCGGTGGAGCGCATCGCCGCGGACGGCACGCGGGTGCTGGTGACGTTGGACTGCGGAATCACCTCCGTGGCGGAGATCACCCGCGCGAAGGAGCTGGGGCTGGACGTCATCGTGGTGGACCACCACACGGTGCCGCCCACGCTGCCTCCCGCCGTCGCGGTGCTCAACCCGCATCAGCCCGGCTGCGAGTACCCCACCAAGGCCCTGTGCGCCGCGGGCGTGGCCTTCAACCTCTGCATGGGCCTGCGCAAGCGGCTCCGCGATGACGGCTTCTTCGCCACCCGCAAGGAGCCCAACCTCCGCGCCATGATGGACCTGGTGGCCATGGCCACCGTCGCGGACGTGGTGCCGCTCACCGGCGCCAACCGCATCCTCGTGACGCATGGCCTCCAGGAGCTGACGGCCGCCCGTCGCCCGGGCGTGCGCGCGCTGAAGGAAGCGGCGGGGATGGACGCGGACACCCCCATCACCGCGGGCCAGGTGGGCTTCCGCCTGGGGCCTCGCATCAACGCCGCCGGACGGCTGCATGACGCGTCGCTGGGTCTCCAACTGCTCTGCTCGGAGACGCTGGAGTCGGCGCGCTCACTGGCCTCGGTGTTGGACCGGGCCAACGCGGAGCGGCAGGGAATCGAGAGCGGCATCCTCACGCAGGCGCTGGCCCAGGCCGAGGAGCACAAGGACGCGCGCGGCTTCGTGCTCTACGACGAGGGCTGGCACCCGGGCGTCATCGGCATCGTCGCCTCGCGCGTGGTGGAGCGCTACCACCGGCCCACCGTCATGGTGGGCGTGAAGGACGGAGTGGGGAAGGGCTCGGCGCGGAGCATCGAGGCCTTCCACCTCTACGACGCGCTCAGCGGATGTTCGGAGCTGCTCACCAAGTTCGGCGGCCACAAGCACGCCGCGGGCCTCACCATCGACGCGGACAGGCTGCCCGCGCTGCGCGAGGCCTTCGAGAAGATCGCCTGGCAGCGCCTCACCCCCGAGGACCTCATCCCCCGCTGCCGCGTGGACGCGGTGGTGAGCGCCCGGGAGCTGGATGCGACGGCCGTGGAGGCCCTCCAGCGCCTGGGGCCCTTCGGCCAGGGCAATCCGGAGCCGGTGCTGGTGCTGCGTCACCAGGTGGCCCGCTCGCGCGTGCTGCCGGCCAAGGCGGCGGGCAGCAGCGGACACCTCAAGCTGGCCCTGGCGGATGCGCCTGAGCTGGATGCCATCGGCTTCGGCATGGCGGACCGCGTGCGGATGGTGGATGGGCCGGTGGACCTGGCCTTCCAGGCGGGCTTCGACACCTTCCGAGGTCAGCGAAAGCTGTCGCTGCGCCTCAAGGACGTGCGCGTCGCCGCGTAGTGTGTGAAGCCAAGGACCCGCGGAAGCTCCTCCGCGGGCCCTGTGTGTGACGGCCGTCAGCTCAGGCCAGTCCCCAGCGCACCCGGCCCGGCGTCATCAACGCGCCCACTCGCGCCAGCTCGTTGAGTCGGAAGCGCTCGGCCTGCCGCTCGAAGGCATGGCGGCACCGTTCCGAGCAGAAGAAGTACCGGCGCTTCTTGTACTCGGACGACGGCTGGCTCTCGAGCGTCTCGAGCTGCTTGCCGCATACCGGGTCCCAATGCTTGCCCTGTCCCTGCTGCCCCTGCCCCTGCACGTCCTTCATGCCTCGCCTCCCCGCCCTGGGGCCCCACGCCCATTCCCGACGGTGGCTACAAGCAGGGCATATGCCAACCCCCAACTCCCCGGAATGCCGAGGAGCGGGGGGCCGCACGAAGGGTTGGAGGCGGAAAAACTTCCACCCGTTCACGCTCCTCGAGGGGAGCGTGAGGTCGGGAAGTGTTCTTCAGAAGGTGGCGCCGACGCTGCCGCCCAGGAAGAAGTCGTTCATGTAGCCCCGGCGGTAGCCCATGGCCTCCAGGCGGAAGGAGAGCCGGAAGTTGCCGTTGCGGGACAATTGAGGACGCCCTCGGAGGCCCACGCCGTACTGGAAGAGGGGCTTGAGGCCGTTCACCTTCGTCTCGTTGGCGTCCACGGTGATGGAGGTCGTCTGGTAGGCGACGCCGCCACCCACCTGGCCGAAGAAGCCGAAGTCGGACTTGCCGAACTTGAACTCGTAGGCCGGGGCGATGGTGAAGTAGTGGTGGCTGGTGCTGCCGCGGATGAAGTCGGTGCCGTCGCTGCTGTTGCCGTACGTCCAGCGCAGGTCCGCCCAGAGGTTCTCGCGAAAGGGCTCGAGGTCGAACGTGCGGCCGAACTCCCACGTGGTGCGCACGCCCAGGCCCAGCACGGTGTCGGCGAAGCGGCCCCGGGGGCTCTCCAGGAGGAGCGCTCCGGCGAGGAGCTCCACGCCCACGCCCATGTTGGGGTCGTCCAGGCCGGCGAGCTCCTTGAAGTCGCCTTCCTCGCCCTCCTGCTCTGAAGCGTTCCGGAACTCGTCTGCCTGGTCCACGTTGCGACGGCGGCGCTCGGCGGCCTCCTCCTCTTCAATCTGCTCCTGACTGGGGCCCGGCTCGTCCTCGGGATAGGCGTACGGGTCGTCGTCATCCTGCGCGAAGGCGGGGGTCGCCACGAGCAGGCCGCCCATGAGGCAGCGGGTGAGCCAGTTCTTCACGGGGGCGGTCCTCATCAGTCGACGCTCAGTCGGGGGCAGGTGGTGCCGCCAGCGGCGCTGGGCGGGCAGAGGTTGGGATTGGTGGTGCCCACGAGCAAATCCCGGGGAATCTGCAGGTGGTCCATCAGCTCGTTGCAGACGGCTTCCTTCAGCCGCAGGTCCGTGATGTGGCTGATGATGGCGCTCGACGCCACGGCCAGGTCGAACTTCGTCTGGTCGGCGAGGTACTGCTGGGTGAGCTGGAGCAGGCCGGGCGTGGTCGTCGAGGAGTCGCTGTAGGCGGTGACGATGGAGCGCAGCAGGATGTCTCGCTGCCCGGTGGCCTCGCCGGCCTGGTACAGCGCGCTGGCGAGCAGCGTGCCCACCCGGTACTCCTTGCCGGTGAACTGATCCAGGCTGTCGCCCCGGATGCTGTCGCGCAGGGACGCGTCCATGCAGCGGTCCGCCTTCGCCAGGTCCCGGTCGGCCGGAATGGAGCCGTAGTCGGGGCCCTCGAAGGACGTGGAGAGGAAGCGGGTGTCGCAGCCGTTCTTCGTGCGGCAGGTGGCGCCGTACGCGTGCAGGTCGGCCAGGCCCTCGTCGAAGGACTTGAGGATGTTGGCGCCCTGGCTGGGGCCACCCACGGCGGCCCACGTGCTGAGGGCCAGGGGGAAGGCCTGCCCGGCGTACACCTTCAGGTTGAAGATGCGGTGCGAGTACTCGTGGGTGATGACGCCCGCGTTGATGGCCAGCGGCGCGCGCTGGAGCTCATCGAAGGGCAGCACGAGGAAGGACTCCATCGCCGAGAAATACAGGGCGTTGTCCTTCAGCGCGTCGCGGCTGATGTCGGTGATGGTGAAGTCGGGGAAGTAGTACGTCTTGACGGGCTTCTTGAAGTCGGCCGTCGGGATGTTGGTGACGTCGTGGAAGTAATCGAAGGCGCGCTCGAGGTTGTAGTACGTCGTCACCATGTTCCAGGTGTGGAAGTCCGCCGGCCACAGGACGTCATCCTGGGAGATGTAGCTGGCGGTGACGTCGCGGCCCTCGCCCTTGATCAGCGCGTTGACGAAGGCCTCGGGCGTGGTGGCGTTGGCGAGGTCCTGGTCGTTGGAGTCGTAGACGATGCGCGCGCCGCCGTGCAGGTCGGCGACGCTGCCGCTGAGCCCGACGACGTCGGCGATCGTCTTGAGCTCGACCTCCTCGGGGACGTACTGCCCGTTGCTGGAGAGCACCAGTGCGCGAATCTTGACCGGGGCGCTCGTGTCGGGCGCACAGCCGGTGGCCAAGCCCAGCACGGCGGTGGTGGCGATGACTGTTCGGAGCATGGAGGCCGTTTTACCCCGGTCCGCTCAGAACGTGTATTCCCCCCCGAGCGTCACCAGGCCGGAACGGACCCTGGACGGGGCCTCCCCCGGGTCCATGGCCTCCAGGTGGTCCTCTTGGAGCGCCACGCTGGCCCATACCCTCAGTGGCGCCCCCAGCTTCACCGTCCAGCGGGTGCCCAGGAGGTGGGACCACCCCTCGCCCGCGACGTAGCGGGTGAAGGCGTAGGAGACCTGCCCCCGCACGTCCCGTCCGGGCTTCCAGGTGAGGGAGGGCCTGACGTCGAAGCGCGAGGGCGCGGTGGGGATGCCCGCGGTGGCGTTGGCGTCCGCCATGCGCCGGGCCAGCGCGGTACCCAAGTCCTTGTTGACGCGGGCCTGGTAGCGGCGCAGGACGCGGCGCGTCTCCACGGCGTTCTCGACGCGGCGGACCAGCGCGGCCTGCTCCTCCTCGGTGAACTGGCCGGCGGACAGCGGGTCCTCGCTGTAGAGGGACAGGCTGCCCCGGGCGCCCAGCTCCCAGCGCGTGCCCAGGAGCAGCCGGACGCCCAGCCCGGGCCGCGCGGCCCAGAGGATGTCCTCGCGGGCGAAGCGCGTGGTGGTGCCCTGGGCGTTGGTGACGAGCAGCTCCCGGCTCAGCGGGTGGCGGGTGAGGGAGACGCTCGCGTCCACGCCCAGCTCCACGTCGGAGAAGCCCGCTGAGTCATAGGCCAGCGCCACGAGCGCGCCCTGGCTGGCGTAGCCGGTGCTCGCGTCCACCGCGGGGAGGCGGCGGGCGGGGCGCTCGGGGACGAGTTCGACGGTGGTGTCCTTGGGCAGGCTCGCGCTGATGATGCCGGACAGGAGCCAGTGGTCGCCCAGCACCTGGTCCGCGCCCAGGCTGAGCTGGTGGGTGAGGGCGGTGCCCGCTTCGGGGCGGGCTCCCGTGTAGCCCAGCGTGAGGAACGTGGCGCCGTCGCGCAGCTCCACGTCACCCAGGACGCTCCAGGCGCGGAAGTCCTTGCCGACGGTGGTCTCCACGCTGACGGTGGTGTCCCCGGACTCGGCGCGGGCTGGTGGCGCGGTGAGCAGGGTGGCCACCAGCCCCAGCAGGACGCCTGCCTGGCGAGGCAGGGCCCAGGGCCCGGGCTTGCGCGTGCTTGGCTCCCCCTTCATGAGCAGGTCAACACGGCGGGCGGCGAGAAGTCGCGCGCGGGTCCGAGGAACGTCAGGACGCGCGTGGAGAGTCGACCGTTTGAGAGCAGTCAGCACGGCGCGGACTCCTTGACGCATCGTTTCCACGGTCTCTATGGTGCCGCGCCTTTTCCTTCTACGAACCACGCAGGCGGTCTCCATGGCGGTCCCGTTCATCTCCGAGGTCAAGCGTACCCACACGTGCGGTCAGCTCACCGCGACCAATGTTGGCGAAGAGGTCGTCCTCTTCGGCTGGGTGCACAATCGTCGAGACCACGGCGGCGCGGTCTTCATCGACCTCCGGGACAGGGATGGGTTGACGCAGGTGGTGTTCGAGCCGGACCACGCGGAAGCGCATGGGCTGGCGGGCAGTCTTCGGTTGGAGTTCTGCATCGGCGTGCGCGGCAAGGTCGTGTCGCGTGGCAAGAACGTGAACCCGAAGATGAAGACCGGGGAGATCGAGATCAAGGCGACGGATCTCACCATCTTCAATCGCTCCGAGCCAACCCCGTTCCCCATCGAGGACTCGATTGACACCTCGGAGGAGAAGCGACTGGCGCACCGCTACCTGGACCTGCGCCGGGCTCCGCTCCAGAAGTCGCTGATGACGCGCTCGAAGATGCACTCGCTGACGCGCGCGTACATGGTGGACCACGGCTTCCTGGACCTGGAGACGCCGTTCATGGGCAAGTACACGCCCGGTGGCGCTCGCAACTTCCTGGTCCCCAGCCGGATGAACGCGGGCAAGTTCTACGCGCTGGCGGAGAGCCCGCAGCTCTACAAGCAGCTCTTCATGGTGGCGGGCTTCGACCGGTACTTCCAGATCGTGAAGTGCTTCCGTGACGAGGACCTGCGCGTGGACCGGCAGCCGGAGTTCACGCAGATCGACGTGGAGATGAGCTTCGTCAGCCAGGACGACATCTTCACCATCATCGAGGGGCTCATCAAGAAGCTGTGGGGCGAGGTGCTCGGCATCGACGTGCCCACGCCCTTCGCGCGGATGGACTTCTACGAGTCCATGGCGAAGTACGGCAACGACAAGCCGGACCTGCGCTTCGGGCTGGAGCACACGGTGCTCACGGACCTGATTCGCGAGCACGGTGAAGCCGGCGGCGTGCCGATGATGTTCGAGGCGGTGCAGAACAAGGGCATCGTCAAGGCGATGGTCGTCCCCGCGGAGAAGGCGATGAGCCGCGCGGAGAGCGACAAGCTGGAGGAGTTCGCCAAGCAGGCCGGTGCGAAGGGCCTGGCGCGCGCGAAGGTGGGCGAGGGTGGCGAGTGGACGCAGTCGCCGCTGTCCAAGACGATTACCCCGGCGCTGCGCGCGGCCATCAACCAGGCCGTGGGCGCGAAGACGGGCGACCTCCTCCTGTTCCAGTTCGGCAAGGAGTCGCTGGTCCACACGGTGATGGCGAACCTGCGCGTGCATGTCGCCAAGAAGCTGGGGCTGATTCCGGAGTACGGCAGCGGCGGCCAGTGGAAGTTCCTGTGGGTGGTGAACCCGCCGCTGTTCGAGCATGACGAGGATTCCAACACCTGGGTGGCGGCGCACCACGCCTTCACACGTCCGCATGACGAGGACGTGCCGTTCCTGCTCACCGACCCGGGCCGGGTGAAGTGCCACCGTTACGACGTGGTGCTCAACGGCTTCGAGATTGGCGGCGGCTCCATCCGCCTGCATGACCCGAAGGTCCAGGCGGAGGTCTTCAAGGCGCTGGGCATCGGCGAGGAGGAGGCGCAGGCGAAGTTCGGCTTCCTGCTGGACGCGCTCAAGTTCGGCGCGCCTCCGCACGGTGGTATTGCGTTGGGCATGGATCGGCTCGCCTTCCTGCTGACCGGCGCCGAGTCCCTGCGCGACGTGATTCCGTTCCCCAAGACGAAGACGGGCACGGACCTGATGACGGGCGCGCCCGGCGACGTGGACGACAAGCAGCTTCGCGAGCTGCATGTCCGTCCGGTGCCGCCCCCGCAGAAGTAGTCAGACGATGGAGGCGAGGGGCTCCGGCCCCCCCTCCAGTGTCTCGCGCAGTCGATGCAGGCCCTTCTCCAGCGAGGCGCGGGTGCGTGGCGCTCCCAGGCACACGCGCACCGCCGCTGGAGCGGTGGCCGGGCCCACGGTGAACAGCTCGGCGGGAATGACGAGCACTCCGCGCCGCCGGGCCTGGGAGGTGAACGCCTCCGCGCGCCAGGGCGCGGGGAGCTTCAGCCAGAGGTGGTACGTGGTGGCTCGGCCCTGACGTGGCATCAGGTCCCCGAGCACGTCCTTCGCCAGCTCCAGGCGCTCGTGTGCTTCGCGGCGACGGCGCACCACCAGCTCATCGGCGGTGCCGTCTCGTACCCAGCGCGCGGTGATGTCGGCTGTGAGCGCGGGTGTCATTCGCGCGGCGAGGGCGGCTTCCTCCGCGAGTCGCTCGGTGCTCGGCCCTCCGGGCGCCGCGAGGTAGCCGATGCGCAGCCCCGGGGCGAGCAGCTTGGAGACGCCTGCGATGAACCAGCCGGACTCCGGCAGGAGCGCGCAGAGCGGTGGTGGTCGCTTGTCGAGGAGGAGCCCGTAGGCATCGTCCTCCACCACCGCGAGGCCGTGGCGTCGAGCCACCGTGGCGATGCGACGACGGCGCTCCTCGGGCATGACCGCGCCGGTGGGGTTCTGGAGGTTGGGAAGGCAGAAGAGGACCTTCGCGCCGGTGCGGCACGCGGTCTCCAGGGCGTCCGGGAGGAGGCCTTGCTCGTCCATGGCCACGCCGTGCAGCCGCAGGTGGAGCCGGTTCGCGAGCACCTTGAGGCCGGGGTAGGTGAGTGACTCGCAGAGCACCGTGTCGCCAGGGCGCGTGAGGGTGCTGAGGGCGACCTCCATCGCGTGCTGTCCGCCGGAGCAGACCATGATTCGCGAGGGCTCGACGTCCAGGCCGAAGCGGGACATCCACTCGGCGCCAGCCTCGCGGTGCTCCGGGTGTCCCGCGTGGGGTTGGTAGTCGAGCAGCTCGGAGAGGTGAGTGGAGCGTTGCAGGGCTTCCAGTGACTTCTTCAGGGCGGCGCCGGCGGGGTCTCCGGATGGGGTCGCGGGCCAGTTGAGGCCCAGGTCGATGAGGGTGTCGTCACCTGCGTCCTGGGCTGGCTGTGGGAGCTGGCGCGGGGTGTCCCGGTGGCGCACGAAGGTGCCTCGACCGACTTCGCCGCCGATGAGGCCCCGACGCTCCGCCTCCGCGTAGGCGCGCGTGACGGTGCCTACGGTGACGCCCACCTTCTCCGCCAGCTCACGGTGCGTGGGCAGGCGGGTTCCGGCGGCGAGGCGGCCCTCTTCGATATCCGCGCCGAGCGCATCCGCGAGGATTCTGTAGAGCGGCCCCTCTCGGCCCCGCAGGTTGGGCGTCCAGATTGTCATGGTGACAATGCATACAGTTGCCGGGCGTGTTGGTGCAATGTATCGATTGTTCCGATTCGTGGGCTGGATTGTGTCGGTACACTCGAAGGACGGTGCGGGCTTGGGCCCGAGGCCGTGGATGGGAGAGGCACGCCATGCAGGTGACCATCGTCGACGCTTTCACGCAGACCGCTGGGGCGGGCAATCGCGCGGGTGTGGTGCTGGACGCGGCGGGACTGGGGGGGGAGGCCATGCAGCGCATCGCCGCGGCGGTGGGTGCGTCGGAGACGGCGTTCGCCGTCTCGGGCCCCACGGAGCAGGGCGTGCGGCTTCGCTACTTCACTCCGACGAGCGAGATTGATTTCTGCGGCCACGCCACGGTGGCGACGTTCCACCTGTTGGCCGAGCGTGGGCTCGTGCCTCGGGCGGGGCCGCTCAAGCTGGAGTGCGCGGCGGGGGTGCTCGACGTGGAGCTGGAGTCGGTGGACGCGCGCCGGAGCCGGGCGTGGATTGTCACCCCTCGGCATCCGTGGCTGGAGACGCCGGTGCCGCTGGAGCAGGTGCTCGCGCTCGTGGGTGGGACGGTGGACATGGTGGATGACTCGTTGCCCGTGCGGCGCAATGCGCACCGGGTGATGGTGCCGTTCCGCAGGAGGGAAGACGTGTGGGCGCTGGCCCCGCGTTCGAGCGCGCTGGACACGCTGTTACGGCCGCATGGCCTGAGCGGCGCGTACTTCTTCTCGCGCGAGACGTTGGAGGAGGGCAGCGTGGCGCACTCGCGATACTTCGTGCCCGGCATGGGTGTGCCGGAAGACCCCGCGACGGGCTCGGCGGCCGGGCCGCTCGGCATGTACCTGGCGATGCACGGCGTGCTGCCGCTGCCCGCCGAGGGCGGCACGGTGCGCGCTCGCATCGAGCAGGGCGATGCCATGGGCAAACCGGGGCGCATCGAGGTGGAGGTCACTGGACGCGCCAGGCAGCCCGAGCAGGCTCGCATCGGCGGAGCGGCGGTGACGGTCCTCGACGGCACGCTGCACGTGTAGCGGAGCGGCCCGACCCTGTTCCAGGACGCCGGTCGTCGACGGACCTTGCTCGCTCCACACGGACGCTCCGCCGTGTGCAGTGCTCACTGAGAGGCCTCGTCCGCAAACCGAGTCCCGAGCCGTCCGCGACGCATGCGATTCCTTGCCTACCCCTATGTTGGTCCCGAGGAGATACGCCGCCGTTCCTCGGATGCCCTGGCTGGTACTCCGGTCAGCTCCCTAAGGGACGTCCGGGATTGGCTTGCCGCCAACCCCGATGCACTCGTCGAGGGTGCGACGTATGTGGTCGACTTGCGCGGAAGCTTGCGCCTCGCGCCTCGGAGGTCCGAGCATGTCGCGTGCGCTAGCGGTGAAGAGGTCCTCGCCGCTGGCGAGATTCGCTTCCGCGACGATTCGCCCCAGCCCTCGGTTGTCGAGGTGACGAACCTCTCCACTGGCTACTGCCCTGATGTGACCTGTTGGGCTGCCGTGGAGGGGGCCTTGAATCGGGCGGGCCTGAGGCCTCCGTCGGGCTTCACCACCAAGATGCTGTTCCGGCGGTGTACGGCGTGTGGCCAGGTCACCCTGGTGAAGGACGGATGGTTCGTCTGCGTCTTCTGCGATGCAGACCTCTCTTCCTCGTGGAACGTCGGGGCCCGCCGTGAGGTGGGCGATTGAACCCGGCCTTGGGTCCCTGAAGGCACATTCCAGAGAGGCGGCCAGTCGTGGGGGGCTGGCTGGAGCCGGGCCTCACTGTGCGGTGCGTCAGCCGTATGCCGGGTGGCGGGGGACCTGGACGACCCTGGGGGTGCGTCGCGAAGTGGAGTACCGCGCCACAACCGCGTAAACAGGGGCGTTACAGGGAGGGGTAGGTGCCGATGAAGACGTTCCTCGTGGTCAATCCGCGCAGCGCCAATGGCCAGACCGGGAAGCGCTGGGTCGAGATTGCCGCGCAGGTGGGGAAGGTGCTCGGTGAGTTCGGGCACGGCTTCACCCAGGGCGGGATGGATGCCGCGCGCATCGCCCGCGAGGCGATTGACCAGGGCTATGAGTGCATCGTCGCGGTCGGCGGCGACGGGACGCTCAACGAAGTCACCAACGGCTTCTTCCGCGACGGCAAGGCCATCAACCCGAACGCCGTCCTTGGCCTCATTCCTCGCGGCACCGGTGGCGACTTCCGCCGCACCTTCGGCTGGGGGCTCGACCTGGAGTCCTCCCTGGAGCGGCTCCGCTCGGACACCACCGAGCCCTTCGACGTGGGCCGGCTCGACTTCATCGACAACGATGGCAACCCCGCGACGCGCTACTTCGCCAACATCGCCTCGTTCGGCGTGAGCGCGGTGGTGGCTCGCGAGGTGAACAGCGGCAGCAAGGCCCTCGGCGGTAACTTCAGCTTCGTCTGGGGCACGCTCAAGGGCCTGGTGAAGTACACCGAGCGCAAGGTGCGGCTGTCCACGGATGATGGGCCCGCGGAGACGCTCGACATCACCGCCGTCGCCGTGGCCAACGGCCGCTACTTCGGCAGCGGCATGTTCGTCGCCCCCGAGGCGATTACCCACGATGGCGTGTTCGACATCACCATCTGGTCCGGCTACGGCCTGAGCGACTTCCTCCTCAAGTCCAAGGGCGTCTACAACGGCTCGCACGTCACCTGGAAAGGCACGCGCCGCCTGCGCTGCCAGAAGGTCCACGCGGAGTCGGTGGATGGCCAGGAGGTCTACCTGGACGTCGACGGCGAGACGCCGGGCCGACTGCCTGCCACGTTCACGCTCCTGCCCGCCGCCATCCGCATCAAGGTGTAGGCCGCGCGGGCGTGCGACTGATGCGCATGCTCCCGACGTCCCGCGAGCCTGAGGCCCAGGTCCGCGAGCGCTCCACGACCTGTATCGCGGCCGGGAGATTGCCCAGGCGCTCGGCACGGCGGAGGGCACGGTGAAGAACCAGACCTCCAGCATCCTGTCGAAGCTCGGTGTCCGGGACAGGACTCGAGCGGTGCTCCGGGCGATGGAGCTCGGCTGTCTGTAGGCCGTACATCCCTCTTGGGCAGTCCCCGGGTTCTGGGGCAACCTCCTGCATCAGGTGGCGTCCGGCGTTATGCCTGCTGGACGCGCGGCACCGCGTTCCGGTGTCCGTAGGACACAGGAGAGATGCCCGATGGCCCAGCAGCGCGGACCCTCCCAGCTCGACCTCTTCACGGGCGCGCCCGTCGAGCCGCCCACGCGGAGCCGGAGCAGGACCCAGCCGGTAGCCCCCGCGCCGGTGCCGGAGCCCCTCGCCGACCTGGGCCGGGAGCTGCCGACGGGTGTCTACCTGGGCACCTCGTCGTGGACGTTCCCCGGCTGGTCCGGCCTCGTCTATGACCACGAGGCCGCCGCGTCGCAGCTCGCGCGTGAGGGCCTGTCCGCGTACGCGCGCCACCCCGTGCTGCGCACCGTGGGCATCGACCGGACGTTCTACGGCCCCATCAACGCCGAGGCCTTCGCCGAGTACGCCGAGCAGGTGCCCGCGGACTTCCGCTTCCTGGTGAAGGCGCATGAGGCCTGCACCCTGGCGCGCTTCCCCGTGCACGAGCGCTACGGCGCGCACCGGGGACAGCTCAACGAGCGGTTCCTGAACGCGGCCTACGCGGAGGAGTACGTGGTGCGCCCCTTCGTCGACGGCCTGGGCGACAAGGGCGGTCCGCTCGTCTTCCAATTTCCACCGCAGGACCCGCAAGTCCTGGGCGGCACCGCGCGCTTCGTGGAGCGGCTGCACGCGTTCCTCGCCGCGCTCCCCAAGGGCCCCCTGTACGCGGTGGAGGTGCGCAACGAGGAGCTGCTGACGGAGGGCTTCGCGCAGGCGCTGGCGGACGTGGGGGCATGTCCGGTGCTCGCGGTATGGGCCCACATGCCCTCCATGGGGATTCAGGCGAAGCGCACGCGAGCGCTGGACGCACGGGCCCTGGTGGTGCGGTGGATGCTGCCGCCGAACCTGGGCTACGAGGAGGCTCGCGCTCGCTACGCGCCCTTCAACCGGCTGGTGGACGAGGACGTGCCCACCCGCGACTTGCTGGCCCGCGCGTGTCTGGCCGCCCTGCGCCGCGAGCGCCCCGTCTTCGTCACCATCAACAACAAGGCCGAGGGCAGCGCGCCACTGTCCGCCATCAAACTGGCGGAACGTATCGTCACGAGCAGGGCGACGGAGGGGGACCAGCGGAGCGTCGCGTCATGAACGCCCCTTGCGCCCATGCACAACACTTGCTTACTTGAGGGGGCATGAAGTCTGTCCTCATCGCCGCACTGCTGGTTCAAATGACGACAGCCGGAGGCGCGGGCGCGCGCGATGAACGTGCGAACGAGCACGTCACTGCGACGGAGGATTGGAACAAGCACCTCTCCGCGCTGAAGCAGGAGGTCGACTCGGTGTCGGACCAGTTCCGGGCGGCCCGAGAGCGGCGGCGGTTGGAGGCGGAGCAGAAGAAGCGCGAGTCGGGGGAATGGACGAATGAGCCCACGGCGCCTGCCGCCTCTCCCACCAAGCGAGCCATCGCTCCCGCCGGAGGGGCCGGAACCCCCGCCCGCTGACGATGAAGTCTTCGAGCTGCCCATCGACGGCACCCTCGACCTGCATCTCTTCCATCCTCGCGAGGTGAAGCCCCTCGTCATCGAGTACCTCTGGGCCTGTCGCCAGAAGGGGTTGCTCGACGTGCGGGTCATCCACGGCAAGGGCACGGGCGCGCTGCGTCGCACGGTGCAGTCCCTGCTGCCCACGCTGGAGGAGGTGGAGTCGTTCCGCCCCGCCTCCGAGTTCGATGGAGGCTGGGGCGCGACGTGGGTGCGGCTCAAGCCGCTGCCGCCTCAGGACAGCCAGAAGTAGGCGGAGGCGATGAGCGAGCGCTTCTCGTTCACCTTGGCCTTGTTCGCGAGCTCCGCGAGCTGCCGGTCCTTGGCGGCGTAGCGCTTCTCCTCCTCGTTGCGCAGCGAGGACAGCTTGCGGCGGTACTCGCGCTCCATCCGGTCCGAGTTCGCCCGCGCCTTCGCGCGCTCCGCGATGTCTTCCACGGACGACACCTGCTTGCGCGCGTCGATCCACTGCTGCCGGGCCGACTCGACGGCTTCGCGCGACTCCATCAGGCAGTCCTCGACGTAGCGGTCCGCGCGCTCCTTGGCCTTGTCCAGCTCCAGGGCATTGCGGCGCTCGGCGGCGCGGACGATTTCGTCCTTCGCCGTCACCAGCGACTGCTCCTGCATGAGCTGCACGGACACGGGCGCGGGCTGCCGGCGCTTCTCCTCCTTCGCGACCAGCTTCACGAAGTGCGCGCCGTCCTGGAGGGGCAGGGCGCGGAAGTTGCCCTCGCGGTCCTTCACCAGCACCAGGTGGACGAGCTTCTCCTCCGGCTTCAGGCCCGTCGTCTCGAACTTGTAGGCGAACCACCAGCCCTCGCTGCCGGCCAGGCGCGCCAGTCGTGAGGGAAGGCCCGCGGCGTCGAGCTGGAGGTAGCTGACGGCGTCCTGCTTGCGCTCCTTGACGGCGTAGGCGGCCTTGGCGATCTCCAGCCGGCCGGAGGTGCGGCTTCCGAGCACGGAGCTGGTGAGCGCGCGCGCCTCCTGCTGCCGCTTCGCGAGGGCCTCCTTCGTCTGCTCTCCCTGGCCCCGCAGGCGGCGGCGGACATCGCCGTCGAAGCGCTCCAGCACCACCGAGCGCATCTCCGTCATGCGCTGGCTGATGCGCCCCTCCATCTCCGAGCGCAGCTTGTCGAACGCCGCGTTGATGTCCTCCACCTTGCGGCAGCCCTGGTAGATGTCGAGGATGCGGCGCTCGAAGTCCACGCCGCTCTCCAGCGCGCCCAGGATTTCATCCGAAGCGCCGAAGACGCCGTCGAAGAGGTTGAGCTTCTTCTCCAGCAGCTCGAACAGGCGCGCGTCCGCCGCGTTCATCCGGTTGAGGAAGTTGATGACCAGCACGTCGCGCTGCTGGCCATACCGGTGGCAGCGGCCGATGCGCTGCTCCACGCGCTGCGGGTTCCAGGGCAAATCGTAGTTCACCACCAGGTTGCAGAACTGGAGGTTGAGGCCCTCGGCGCCGGCCTCGGTGCAGATGAGGATCTGCGTCTTGTTGCGGAAGTCGTCCACCAACGCGCGCCGGTCCTCCGGCGTGCCGGCGTCACCCGACAGCAGCGAAATCTTCCCCCGGTACCCGTGCTCCGACAGGAGGTTGAAGAGGTACTGCTGCGTGCGCTTGGACTCGGTGAAGATGAGCGCCTTCTCCGGCCAGCCGTGCGCGCGCATCACCGTGAAGGTGCGGTCCAAGCCCCGCTTGAGGGCCTCGCCCTTGGCGTTGACCTTGATGGAGTCCGCCAGGTCCGCGTACTGCCGCAGCTCCCAGACCTCCTGCTCCAGGGCGCGCACGTTGGGCGCCTTGGCCGGGTCGTCGGACCACTCCTCGCCCTCCTCGACGAACTGCTTGGCCTCCTCGGGCTCGAACATCGCGAGCGCCTGCTGGCCCAGCTTCGCCGCCGCCAGTCGCTTCTCCAGGTTGTCCGACAGCCGCCGCAACGTCGGGGCGATGGCATACGTGGAGGACGCCAGGAGCTTGCGGTAGCACAGCGTCAGGAGCGTCTTCTTGCCGGGCTCGATCGCCGCGGCCTCCGAGCGCTGGAGGTACTCGCTGACCTTCTCGTAGAGGTCATGCTCCTCGGGCGAGGGCGTGAAGTCCTCCACGATGGAGCGGCGGTTGGTGTAGCGCACGTACTCGCGCACCTGACGGCGCAGCGTGCGTTGCACCACGGGCGCCAGGCGCTCCTTGAGCTCTCCGGCGGCGGCCTCGGACATGCCGCCGCCCTCGTCCACGCGGTAGCGGCTGCGGAAGGCGTGCTCGGGGCCCAGGATCTGCTCGTCCAGGAGCGACATCAGCCCGAACAGCTCCATCAAGTCGTTCTGGAGCGGGGTGGCGGTGAGCAGCAGCTTGGGTTTGCCCGCCAGGGACGCCTTGAGGGCCTGGCCCATCTTGTTGTTGGCCCGGTGCGCGTTGCGCAGGCGGTGGGCCTCGTCGATGACGACCAGGTCCCACGCGATTTCCGACGTCAGGTGCGCCTTGTTCGCCGCGAAGGGGTGCGAGCAGATGACGGGGAAGGGCTGGTCGAAGCAGTTGCCGGTGGCGCGCACGGTGCGCCCGTCCACCATCACGCTGTCCAGGTCGAACTTCTCCCGCAGCTCGCTGTTCCACTGCGCGCGCAGCGTGGCCGGCGCGAGGATGAGGATGCGCGTCTTCCCCTCGGCCATGAGCTGGGCGATGACGAGCCCCGCTTCGATGGTCTTCCCCAGGCCCACCTCGTCGCCCAGCATGCAGCCGCCGCGCGACAGCGAGTCGAGCGCGAACATGGCGCCCTCGACTTGATGCGGGTTGAGGTCGACCTTTGCTTCGGACAGGGCTCCCGCCAACCGTTGTTGCGTATCACCACTGCGTGCCAGCAGCTCTTCCGCCAGCAGGCGTTCGTGGAAGGGGGTCAGCGTCGTCCGGGGCGATGGCTCCGTGGCCTCCGCTCCTCGGGCGGCGATGGCCGCCGCGTCCGCCTCGACCTCCAACCTCAATCCCCTTGCGACCTCCGCCAAGACCGTCTCCATCCGCTCTGTTTCGGGGCGCCCACCGACACAGCGGGCGAGAGAGACGCGCCATTTTGTTGACGGAGGCTCCGGTGTAAAGGGGGTCGTCTCCGAGGCCGAATTCTAGGCCTCCGCGCGATTGGCATGCTTCTTCGCGAGCGACGCGCGCGTACTCCAGAAATGAGCGTCGCGCGAACTTTCCGCTGGACATCTTCGCGAGGCCTACAACAGCCCGCGCGACTTGACGTCCAGGTACACGTTGAGCGCGGCCGCGCCAAACCCCTGGGCCGGTGCGCGGACCACCAGCGCCCCCGCGTCGCGCAGGGTGCTGGCGGTGCGGCGGAACTCCGACTCCAGCCGCGTGGCGGCCTGTCGCGAGTACGCGTCCTGCGCCTCCACGGGCACGTCGATGGCCGCGTCGCGCACGTCCTCGTCCAGGAGCGACGCGACGACGGGGAGATGCCGGGGCCGCAGGGCCAGCGTGCGGGTGAGCAGCCCCGCCGAGGCATCCGGGTCCACCAGGTCCGTGAAGAGCACGACGAGGGTGCGTCGCGTCTGTCGGGCGAAGGCGAAGTCGTAGGCGCGGCCGTAGTCGCTCTCCTCCAGCGCGGCCTCGGCGCGGTAGAGCGACTCGGTGATGAGGCGCAGGTGCTCGTGGCCCTTGCGAGGCGGCAGGAAGGTGAGCACGTCGCTGGCGAAGGCCATGACTCCCACCACGTCTCCGGCGTCCAGGCCCACCCGCGCCAGGCGGAGCGCCGCGTCCACCGCGTGGTCCAGCTTGCGACGGCCCTGGACCTTGCCGGCCATGTGTCGCCCGCAGTCCAGGAGCAGCAACATGGGCTGGTGCCGCTCGGGCTGCCACGTGCGCACCAGCGTGTTGGCGTGGCGCGCGGAGGCCTTCCAGTCGATGTGGCGGTAGTCGTCGCCGGGGCGGTACTCACGCAGGGACTCGAACTCGCGTCCCTCCGCCGCGCGGCGGCGCAGCGTCCTCTCCGATGGTGCGTCCGAGGAGCGGGCCAGGGCCAGGGCCTCCCGAGAGAGCGCGGTGAGGTCCGGATAGATTTTCACCGACTGCGCCGCGGGCACGCGCACCTGTCGAGCGCAGAGTCCCAGCGGGCCGAGGAGCCGGAGGTGGAGGTCGCCGAAGCTCGCATCTCCTCGGGACGGAGGGGTGACGAAGTACGTCAGCCGGGAGCGCGTGAGGGGCGCGCCGCTCAGGGCTGGCAGCACGAGGGACTGGTGGTGGCCGGTGCTGGCGACGACCTGGGGCGGCTCGTCGCGGACCTCCAGGCGCAGCGGCGCGGGGCCCGTGTCCACTCGCTCGAAGGCCAGGTGCACGGCGTTGCGGGTGCCCGAGGAGAGGATGGGCTCCACCTCGCGTGCCACCTTCACGTCTTCCACCCGGGGCGCGCGGAGGAAGTCCACGGCGCAGAGGGCGAGCACCGCCACGTCCAGGGCCAGCGCCAGCCAGCCGAACGCGGGGCTGGCCACCGTCAGCGCGGCGGGGAGGAGTCCCACCGCGAGCAGTGCGACGGCGAGGCCGGTGGGGACGGGACGGCCCACGCTCACCGGGGGACCCGGACCCGCTCGAGCGTCTGCTTCAGCACGTCATCCGTGGTGACGCCTTCCACCTCGGCCTCGGCCTTGAGGAGCAGGCGGTGGTTGAGCACGCTGCCCGCCGCGCCCTTCACGTCGTCAGGGGTGACGAAGTCATTGCCCATCAGCGCGGCGCGGGCCTTGGACGCGGCCAGGAGCGCCTGCGCGGCGCGGGGGCTCGCGCCCAGCCTCACGCGGGGATTGGCGCGGGTGTCCCGCACCACGGCGACGACGTACTGGAGGATGGAGTCGTCGCAGGTGACGCGGGCCGCGCGGGCCTGCAGCTCCATGAGCGTGGGCGCGTCCAGCACGCGGTCCACGGAGGGCGGCCGTCCCTCGCGCTGGTGGAAGGCGCGCAGCATGGTCGTCTCGGAGTCGGAGTCCGGATAGCCCACGCGGATGCGCATCAGGAAGCGGTCCAACTGGGCCTCGGGCAGGGGATAGGTGCCCTCCAGCTCCAGCGGGTTCTGCGTGGCGACGACGAAGAAGTGCGGCGGCAGCGGGTGGGTGACGCCGTCGATGGTGACCTGGCGCTCCTCCATGGCCTCCAGCAGCGCGGCCTGGGCCTTGGGCGGGGTGCGGTTGATTTCGTCCGCGACGAGGACCTCCGTGAAGATGGGGCCCTTCACCAGGCGGAAGGCGTTGTCCTGGGGCTGGAAGATGTTGGTGCCGAGGATGTCCGCCGGCATCAGGTCCGGGGTGAACTGGATGCGCGTGAAGAGCAGCCCCAGGGCTCCAGCCATGCTGCGCGCGGTGAGCGTCTTCGCCACGCCGGGCACGCCTTCCAGGAGGACGTGGCCGCGCGCCAGGAAGGCGGTCACCAGGTCGGCGAGCACACGCGGCTGGCCGAAGACGGTGCCGGCGAGCGCGGCGGTGAGGCGGGCGAGGGGAGTGGCGTCGGACATGGTGGCGGGGAACGGTAGACCGCCGTCGAGTCGCGCGGCACCACTTTCGTGGCGCGCGCGCCGTGTCGTCAGTCGTTCTTGCTCTTGAGGCCGAGGAACGCGCCGATGAGCGCGGCCACCGCGCCCAGCAGGCCGATGAAGACGCCGAAGCTGGGTGAGGAGTTCATCATCTCCGCGTTGCCGATGGGCGTGGGCACCAGCGTCGTGTCCGACGACACCTTGATGAAGACGATGCACCAGATGAGGCACACGAAGGTGGTGAACAGCTGCGCCATCCACGGCACCACGGGATTGAGGTTGGGGAACGAGCTGCGCACCCGGACGCCGATGGCCACCATCACCATCAGCGAGAGCACGAATGCGCCGAAGCCCGTGCTCATCAATCCCAGGGCGTCACCGTCCGCCGCCGTCTCCTTCCAGGGCGTGAAGCACGAGAGGACGACCAGGCCCGAGCCGTAGAAGGCAATCTTGTCGCCTGCGCTCATCGCGCCCATCAAATCCCTGGCGTCCTGCATGAGCTCTTCGGGGTCGACGATGGGGTTGCCGCCCTCCTCGTCGTCGCGACCCCTGCGCGCCCAGGGGTCGGAACCCGTGGCGACCGGAGCGGGAGCGGGAGCAGGCGCGGGAGCGGTGCGCTTGGGGGCCGTGGCTGCCGCGGCGCGAGTCGCGGGCGCGGGGCGGCTGGGGCGCTGAGGCGCGCCTCGGGCGATGTCCTGCACGCTCTTGACGTTGGTGGCGTCCGCGCTGGCCGGCGCGGCGGGCCTGGCTCCGGACTTGCCCGCGGGCCGAGGACGCGCGGGCTTGGGAGGAGGGGGGCGAGGGTCTTCGCTCGCGCCCGTGGATTCCTCATCGTTGTCAGCAGGTGGCTCCGAGGAGAGGAACGAGCTGTCGATGATGTAATCGCAGACGGAACAGATGGATGCGTCGGCGGCTACCTGCGAGCCGCAGCCAGGGCAGTTCAGGACCAGCGCTCCTGCTGAGAGATGCGAGCCGCCATCTTCGGAGCCCGGGGCCGCGCATGTCAAACTGCCTGCGGCCTAACCCCTGGATTTTCGCGGGAAATTGGCCTAGGCCCCAGCGCATGAGCCGCCCGAGCCTCGTCCGACTCCCCAGCGTCTGTCTGGCCCTCCTCGTCCTCGTCACAGGCTGTGTCCGCGCCGTGCCGGGCCCCGACGCGGACCCGCCCGACGCGGAGGTGATGGCCCGAATCCGCGATTGGGAGGACCGGCGCTCGCTGGGCGACGGGCAGCTGGTGGCGCTGGTCACCAGTGCTCCGGATCCGCGTATCCGGGCGAGGGCCCTGCGCGCGCTGGCTCGCATCCAGGACATGGCCACGGTGAACGCGGTCGTCGCTGGACTGAAGGACTCGGAGGCCTTGGTCCGAGGTGAGGCCGCCTTCGCGGCGGGCGAGCTGGCGCTCTCCTGGGAGCCGCTCACGGAGACCGAGCGGGCGAGCCTGGCGACGCCCTTGCTGGCGGCCGAAGAGGACGAGCGCGACGCGGCGGTGCGTGCCGCGCAGCTCGACTCCCTGGGCCGGCTGGCGACGGCGGATACGCTGGCGAGACTCGTCCAGCGGCTCCAGGGCGAGGACGTCGAGACGGCTGGGCGAGCGGCGCTGGCGCTGGGCGTGGCGGCGCGACGCGGTGGTGCCGCGGTGGTGAAGGACGTGTCCCTGGCGCCCGCGCAGGCGCTGATGGCGGCGGGGCGGCCGGTGTCGGCCCGTTATGGCGGCGCGTATCTGCTGGCCACGGCGAAGCGCGCGGAGAGCCTGCCCACGCTGCGCGCGTGTCTGTCGGATGAGGACGCGGACGTGCGCGGCCTGTGTGTGAAGGCCTTCGGTGACGTGGGTGGACCGGAGGACGCGGTGGTGCTGGGCCGGATGCTGGACGACACGGTGCCTCGCGTGGCGGCGGAAGCGGCGCGCTCGCTGGCGAAGCTCGCGGCCACGTGTGGCGGGCCTTGCGCGCCGCTGGATGCCCTCGAGGCCTTGGTGCCCCGAGCGAAGCGCGTGGCTCGGGGAATGGAGACGCCGATGCCCACGGGCGCGGCGCCGCGCGTGGAGACGCTGGCGCGCTCCGCGGATGGGCACCCGTTGCTGGCCCTGGCGCAGCAGGGGTTGCCGGAGTTCGGCGCGCCGTTGCTCGTGTCGCTCCGTCTCGCGCTGGCGGACGCGGAGCGGGGCGCGGCGTCGGATGTGGCGCGCTCGGACCTGGGGTGGCTCGACTGCCGGCTGGCGGCGGCGTTGGACCGTCAGCGCGGCATGGTGGCGGACACGATGAACTGTGGCTTCGGCCGGGTGTCAGAAGAGCGTCGACTGGCCTTGGGCCTGCGCGAGGCGGCGCTCTCTCCGAAGAAGACACCCGCCGACTTCGCGGTGGGCTACCTGCGCCACCCGTCGGCGCGCGTGCGGCTCACGGCGATGGAGGTCCTCGCCGAGCGCCCCGTGCCTCGTGCGGCGACGGCCGTGGCGCCGCTCCTGCGCGGTGAGGACCTGGTGGTGGCCGGCGCGGCCGCCGCGACGCTGGGGAAGCTGAAGGCCCCGGGTGCACAGCCGGAGTTGGAGGCGCTGGCCGACCGCGTCCCCTCCGAGCCGGACCTCGCGGACCCCGTGGCGAGCGCGCTCGTCGCGCTCCAGCTTCCTGGCACCGAGGCGCGCATGAAGCAGTGGTTGACGCTTCCTCACGCCAACGTGCGCCGCGTGGCCGCCGAGGCCCTCACCCAGCTCACCGGCCAGCCCGTGCGCTCCGCGCGCGTGGAGCTTCCGCCGTACGCCTTCCGTCCGGAGCCCGCGCCCAGGGGGGCCGCGCTGGTGCTGCGCACCGAGAAGGGCGACATCACCGTGCGGCTCGACGCGGACGACGCGCCGCTCACGTCGGGCAATCTCTACGCCCTGGCGCGCAAGGGCTACTTCAACGGCATCACCTTCCACCGCGTGGTGCCGGACTTCGTCGCGCAGGGAGGAGACCCTCGTGGAGACGGGGAGGGCGGCCCGGGACACTCCATCCGCTGCGAGATGACCCGGCGACCCTACCTGCGCGGCGTGCTCGGCATGGCGCTGTCCGGGAAGGACACCGGCGGCAGCCAGTTCTTCTTCACCCACGCGCCTCAGCCGCACCTGGACGGCCGCTACACGGCCTTTGGCGAGGTGGTGTCGGGGCTGGACGTGGTGGACGCGTTGCTGGAAGGCGACGTCATCCGGGAGGTCAGCGCGGTGACGCTGGCCCCGTGAGGTGACGTGTCAGGTGCCGCTGGCTCGCGTCAGCGGCGTCTGGGTGCCGAGCGGGTGGCTGCGCCAGCGCAGGTTCTCCTCTTCCTCCAGCGCCTCCACCTGGTTGCGGATGCGCTGCCACTCCGTCTCGGGGATGCGCAGGAAGGCGTCCGCGAGGTTCGGGTCGAACTGCGTGCCCGAGCAGCGGCTGATCTCATCCCGGGCGACGCTCATGGGACGGCCCTTGCGGTAGGGCCGGTCCGACGTAATCGCGTCCACCGTGTCGGCGATGCAGAAGATGCGCGCGCCGATGCAGATGTCCTCGGCGGCGAGCTGCTGCGGGTAGCCCTTGCCGTCCCAGCGCTCCTGGTGCTGGAGGACGATGAGCGCCGCCTCGTGAAGGTACGGCATCTTCCCCATCATCCGGTAGCCGAACTCCGGGTGCTTGCGCATCTCCACCCATTCATCCGGCGTCAGCGGGCCGGGCTTGAGCAGGATGGAGTCGCGCACGCCAATCTTGCCGATGTCGTGCAGCAGCGCGCCTTGCTCCACCACGTCCAGCGCGGCCCCGGCCAGTCCCACTTCCTCCGCCAGCCGGCGCGAGTAGAGCGCCACGCGACGCGAGTGCCATTGCGTCTCCGTGTCGCGGTAGTCCAGCGCGCTGATGAGCCCGTCCAACAGGCCCGTCGTGCGCTCCACCACCCGGCGCTCCAGGTCCTGGTTGATGGCCACCAGCTCCGCGTTCTTCTCCGCCACCTCGCGCGTCAGCCGCTCGTTGGACTCCACCAGCCGGTAGTGCTCCACCGCCTGCCGCACGCTGCTCGTCAGCTCGCTGAGCGACCAGGGCTTGCCGAGCAGCCGGAACACCTCACCGCGGTTCACCGCCTCGGACGCGGTGCGGAAGTCCGCCGCCGCCGTCAGCATCAGCCGCACGGCCTTCGGGTTCTTCTCCCGGAGTACGCTCAGCAGCTCGATGCCGTTGAGGTACGGCATCATGAAGTCCGTCAGCACGACGCTGAAGCCCACCTCGCGAGCGGCCAGGGCCGGGTCGCTGTAGGTGATGACGTCATAGCCTTCCGTCTGGAGGATCCGTGAGAGCGCGGCGAGGATGAGCACGTCGTCATCCACCACGAGGATGCGGTCCATGTTGGAGGATCTCCGGGAGGTCGCGGGCCTGTCATTCTTTATACACGCCTTGCCTTGCGCCCAAACAGGGGCCCCCTTGCGTTTTGCGCTCGCAAGCCCCGGAAATCCTTGGAGGTTCTTGCTAGCGGCAAGAGTGGTAGAACCAAGTGATGCTTGCCTGCTCGCCAAGGTGTGATTTATGGTGCGCGGCAAGGCTGCGTATCAACGCTAACCCCTTGGAATCCTGGAGCAATCTCCGATGGCTAGAGCCCCAGCAGGGCCGGTGCCGGTGGTGGTGATGGGGCTGGGATTCATCGGGCAGGAGATTGCCAGAGCTGCCCTGTCCTGCCCGGAAGTGGAATTGATTGGGGCCGTGGATACCCACGCCTCCCTCGTCGGTCGTCCGTTGGGTGACGTGCTGGGAGGTCCCGGTCCTCGCGTCAAGGTGATGGACTCCCTGGAGAAGGCCGTGGGCCGCCGCAAGGGCGCGGTGCTGCTGCACGCGACGGGCTCCCGGCTGCCGCAGGTGATGGACCAATTGCTGGCGGCGCTGAAGCTGGGCCTGCCGATTGCCAGCACCTGTGAGGAGCTGGCGTTTCCCTATCTGAAGTACCCGGAGCTGGCGGACAAGCTGGACCGCGCCGCGCAGCGCGCCGAGGTCTCCATCGTCGGCGCGGGCGTCAACCCGGGTTTCGTTCTGGACAGACTGGTGGCCACGGCGGGGCAGGTGTGTGGTCCGGTGCGGCGCGCGACAGTCACCCGGGTGGTGGACGCGCGCACCCGCCGGGAGGCCTTGCAGCGCAAGGTCGGCGCCGGTCTGACGGAGGAAGAGTTCTTCGAGTTGGTGGATGGTGAGCAGCTCGGCCACGTGGGGCTGGTGGAGTCGGCGGCACTCGCGGCATTGGGCCTGGGGTTGGATTGTGATGACTACGAAGAAGAGGTAGCCCCCGTATTCGCCGAGGAGGACATCTCGGGCGGCGCGTTCGCCGTGAAGAAGGGACGGGTGGCGGGCATGTTCCAGTCGGTGGTCGGGTTGGAGGACGGGCAGGAGCGGGTGCGACTGGAGCTGACCATCGCCGTAGGGGCTGACGACCCGAAGGACCGCATTGAAATCGATGCGGACCCTCGTTTGGTGTTGGAAATCCCGGGGGGAGTGGCAGGCGACCGGGCCACCGCGAATGCGCTGGTGAATGCCGCGCCACGCTTGACGGCCGCCGAAGCAGGGCTCCTCACGGTGCTCGAGCTTCCGGCCGGACGTTAGAGTCAGGAGAGGGATAATGCTGGACAAGAATGCGATCGGCCGTGCCTCGCCGCCGACGCTCAACGAAGTGGAGAAGGGTGCCATCCGCCGCTTCGCGGAGGCCATCGGAGACTACAACCCCATCTACTACGACGAGGAGTACGCTCGGGCCTCTGGATATCCCACCATCATCGCTCCTCCCACGTTTCCCGCGTCCTTTCATTCGGCCGCGGACTTGAGGGAGCTGCTTGGCGTGGGCATCAAGAGCCTGCTGCACGCCGAACAAGGCTTCGACTACGAGCGGCCCATCTTCGCCGGAGACCGCATCTACGTCTCCACCCGCGTCGCGGACGTCTCCGAGCGCCAGGGCATGTCCGGGAAGATGGACATCGCTGTCATCGAGGACGAAGGCCGCGACGAGGAAGGCAACCTGGTGTTCCGAGCCCGCCGGACGTTGGTGGTCCGCGCCTCAAAGGAGACCCCGTGATGCCCGCGCGCAAGCTCTACTTCGAGTCCATCCGCGTCGGAGACGAGCTGCCGGCGCTGGCGAAGGCTCCGGTGGACCGTGTCCAGCTGTCCCGGTACGCCGGTGCCTCCGGCGACTACAACCCCGTGCACGTCGACGAGCTCTACGCCAAGAGCGTGGGCATGCCGAGCGTGTATGCCCCCGGCATGCTGGTGATGGGCATGCTCGGCCAGCTCATCAGCGACTGGGCCCGGGGCGGGCAGATGCGGCGCTACAACGTGCGCTTCATCAAGATGGTGTGGCCGGGTGACACCGTCGTCTGCAAGGGCCGGGTGAGCAACCGCCACGGCACCGCGGGCCGCTACTTCGTGGACATCGACCTGTGGGCGGAGAACCAGCGCGGCGAGCTGGTGATGAAGGGCGGCGCGCAGATCCAGCTCTTCTACTCCCTGGAGGACGAGAACCGGCAGCGCTCCGGCCAGTCCCCCATCGTCATCGAGGTGCCCCGGGAGAGCCTGGCCGCCGCCCCCGCCACGTCCACCGGCGGAGGCTCGAGCGAGGCCTCGGCCGTCGACGAGGAGGCCGACGAGTCGGACGAGCGCCGCAATGGTGCCTCGTCCAAGAAGACCGTCCCCCGGGAGAAGCCCGCTGCCAAGACGGCGACGCTTCCCTCGGCCAAGAAGGCGAAGAAGTAGCGGTTTGACGGTCTGCGGTGAGGGGCGGCCTGGGGGGCCCCTCAACGCAGGGTGTCATTCAGGGTTGACTCAAAAATCAGTCGCCGCCACACTTCCTGTGTCATTTGCGCCGCTGACCCGAGGCCTTCGAACCTGAAGGCGGGCAGCGAGCCGTCACGCAGGAGTGGCCATGTCCGCCGGCATCAACACCTACAAGATCGACCTTCGAGAGATTTTCTTCGCTTTGTTCGAGCAGTTCGGCTTCGGCCAGGTGGCCGGTCAGGCCCCGTACGACGCCTGGGGCCCGGATGAGGCGAAGGCGGTGTTGTCTGAGACGTATCGCTTCGCGCGCGAGGTGCTCGGGCCCCTCAACTCCGTGGGAGACCGCGAGGGCTGTCGGGTGGAGAACGGCTCGGTGCTCACGCCGACGGGCTTCAAGGACGCGTGGAAGAAACTCTACGAGCAGGGCTTCAAGACGGTGGCGGTGAGCCCGGAGCACGGTGGCCAGGGCGCGCCGATGATGCTGCAGGTGACGGTGGAGGAGCTGCTATCGGGCGCCAACACGGCCTTCAACATGTACCCGGGCCTGTCGTTCGGCGCGGCGGAAGTCATCGCCGAGTGCGGGACGAAGGAGCAGCAACACCTCTTCGTGGAGCGCATGCTCAACGGCACGTGGGGCGGCACCATGTGCCTCACCGAGCCGCACGCCGGCTCCGACGTAGGCGCGGCGAAGTCCACCGCCCGTCGCAACGCGGACGGCACGTACAACATCCGCGGGACGAAGATCTTCATCTCCGGCGGCGACCATGACATGGCCCAGAACGTCATCCACCTGGTGCTCGCGCGCATCGACGGCGCGTCGCCCGGCACCAAGGGCCTGTCGCTGTTCATCGTCCCCAAGCTGCGCATCGGCAAGGACGGCAGCTCGGGTCAGGCCAACGACGTGTCCGTGGGCTCCATCGAGCACAAGATGGGCATCAACGGCTCGGCGACCTGTGTGCTGAACTTCGGTGAGAGCGACAACTGTCTGGGCGAGCTCGTCGGCACCGTCGAGCACGTCGGCATGAGCCAGATGTTCAAGATGATGAACGGCGCGCGCATCGCCGTCGGCATCCAGGGCGTCGCGCTGGCGTCGGCCGCCTACTACAACGCGGTGGACTACGCGAAGGACCGCAAGCAGGGCTCCCACTTCACCAAGTGGAAGGACCCCACCGCGCCGCGCGCCGCCATCATCGAGCACCCGGACGTCCGCCGCATGCTGCTGGACATCAAGTCCCACGTGGAGGGCATCCGCGCGCTCATCATCAAGCTGGCCATGCACCTGGACAAGGCGCGGCAGCTGGCGGGCAAGGACGACGAGGCGGCCACCTACCACAAGGGCCAGGTGGAGCTGCTCACCCCGCTGGTGAAGTCCTACGGCTCGGACCAGTCCTTCCGTCTGTGCTCGCAGGCCATCCAGGTGTACGGCGGCGCCGGCTACATCCAGGACTACCCGGTGGAGCAGTACACGCGTGACTCGAAGATCTTCTCCATCTACGAGGGCACCAACCACATCCAGGCCATGGACCTGGTGGGCCGCAAGCTGGGGCAGGCCGGTGGCATGCACTTCCAGCAGTTCATGGGCGACGTGGGCGCCTTCGTGGAAGCGCACCGCGAGAACGCCACCTACGGCGAGGCCGTGAAGCTGCTGGCGAGCGCGCAGGAGGCGCTGATGTCCAGCGCGATGACGGTGTTCAGCTGGTCGCAGGACGGCGGCAAGTTCCCGCTGATTCCGCTGTCCGCCAACCGCTTCCTCAACATGATGTCCGAAGTGGCCGTGGGCTGGCTGCTCCTGGACGCGGCGCTCATCGCGGACAAGGCGCAGGGCGCGCTGTCGGCGGACCACCCGGACCGCGCGTTCTACGAGGGCAAGAAGTACAGCGCCCTGTACTACGCGCGCAACGTGCTGCCCAACGTGGAGCAGGCCGCGCGCCTCATCGCCCTCGAGGACACCTCCCCGATGGAGATCACCGACGCCGCGTTCGCGTCCGTCTGAGCCGCGACGACATCTGATGGGGCGCCCCGCGTGAAGGGTGCCCTCCAGAAACACCGAGGCCACCTGGGGATTCGCTCCCGAGGTGGCCTTCGTGTTTCAACAGGGACTGTGTGACGGGTGGGGCTACTCGCCCTCGCGCACGCCGATGGCGAGCTGGCCGAGGCCCGCCTTCTTCGCCAGCTCCATCACCTGGACGACGGTGCCGTGAGGGACGCCCTCGTCGGCCTGGACGATGACGACGGTGTCCGGGTCCTTCAGCTTGGCGGCGTCGAAGGCCTTCTGGAGCTCGTCCTGGCTGACGACGTTGCCGGCGACCACGAAGCGGCCGTCCGCGAGCACGGCCACGGACATGTCCGTGGTGCGCGCGGTGACGTCCGCGGCGCCGCCCTTGGGCAGGTTCACCTTGAGGCCCGCATTGGCGCCGCCTCCGGGGCCCTGCTGGACGATGACGGAGCTGGTCACCATGAAGATGATGAGCAGCACGAGGAAGATGTCGGTGAGCGGGGTGATGTTGATTTCGGCGAAGACACCTTCTTCGCCTTCGTCACCGGACCCCGGTGTCTTGCCCATGGCCATGGTGCGTGTCCCCTGGGGCTAGGCGGGCTGCGTGTCGACGCGCGCCGGAGAGGTGGGG
>NZ_JABXEM010000688.1:0-213 GCF_013372595.1 Myxococcus sp. AM011 | reverse complement strand
CCGGCGCGGAGCTGGTGCGCAGGCGCCCCGCGTACACGGTGGACCTGGCCTTCACCCTCACGGTGGCCTCCGAGCGCACCGCCGAGCTCTTCAACCTCATGGCCGCCGTGGCCACCTTCCTCAACCGCAACCGCTGGCTGGCCATGCCGAGGGACGCCGAGGACGCCTCGCGCGGCACCGTCCGCTGGGAGATGGACGCGGACGGCGAGGTGC
>NZ_JABXEM010000687.1:0-219 GCF_013372595.1 Myxococcus sp. AM011 | reverse complement strand
GCCAGTTGGCCGGCGACATCTTCCACCGCGAGTTCCGCAAGATTGCGGATGACTGGGTCCGACGCCCCCTCACACTCACTTTGGCGGGCATCCAAACCCAAGGTGTCGCTCGGGAAAATGTAGCGGAGCCATCCGAGGAGACGGCGAAGACCGCCGAGCATCGGGTCGCGCTCCTGAAGGACGCGAAGTTCCTGCTGTCGCTCCGCGAGGAGCTGGCGG
>NZ_JABXEM010000686.1:0-229 GCF_013372595.1 Myxococcus sp. AM011 | reverse complement strand
CCGAAGCCCGTGGGGCGCGCCTCCGTGACGTACAGCCCGGGAGGCGTCCTCACGGCCTGCACGAGTGCGCCCGTGACGTCGTAGAGGGCCCCCAGCCTGTCGCTGGGGCGGATGAGGGCGTCGCCCGTGGCCGCGTCGACGAGGCTGAGGCGCTCCAAGTCGCGGAAGTGGAAGACGAGTTCAAAGCTCGTCCTGGGGCTGTTGCCGGAAGGGGCCATGCGCAATGACT
>NZ_JABXEM010000068.1:0-41390 GCF_013372595.1 Myxococcus sp. AM011 | reverse complement strand
GCGGGGGCGGTGCCCTCCGTCGCGCCCATGGCACCGCCCCCGCCGCCCGTGGGAGCCCTGTCACCGCCTCCGCCACCGAACGCGGCCAAGGGCCCCGGCCTGGACGAACACCAGCTCGAGGACCTCGCGTCGCGCTGCGCGAAGCTGGACCAGAGCGACTACTTCGAGGTGCTCCTCCTGGAGCGCACCGCCACTCCCGCCGACATCAAGAAGGCGTTCTACCGGGAGAGCCGCACCTACCATCCGGACCGCTTCTTCCACATCGAGGACAAGCAGCTCAAGGAGCAGGTGCACGAGCTCTACAAGCGCGTCACCGAGGCCTACTACGTCCTGCGCGACGACACGAAGCGCAAGAAGTACCTCGCCGACGTGGCGGGCTCGGAGCGCGCGCAGAAGCTGCGCTTCACCGAGGCGTCCGAAACCGAGACGAAGGCCGCCGCGAAGAAGGAGCAGGAAGAGCAGATCGGCACCCACCCCAAGGGGCGCCAGTTCTACCAGCAGGCCCAGAAGGACATCGACGCCGGCAACTGGTCCGCCGCCGAGCGCAACCTCAAGATGGCCCTCACCTACGAGCCCTCCAATCCCCGCTACAAGGAGAGCCTGGCCGAAGCGCAGAAGCGCCTGTCGGACGAGGCCAAATCCAAGGGCGACTCGTTCAAGATTCGCTGACGTCGTCCGGAGGCGCGGCAAAGCCCCATGGTCATCGACCTCATCATCCTGGGCACGGTGCTCTTCTTCGGGCTCATCGGCGCCTTCACCGGCGCCTCCCGACAGGTGGCCAACTGGGTGGGCCTGGCGCTGGGGTTCTTCGCCTCACGCCGGCTCGGCCCCTTCGTCGCGCCAAGGCTCGCGGAGGCGCTCGACGGCCCGCTGCTCCTCGGCCTCCTCCTGGGCACGGTGCTCCTCTTCGTCGGCGTGTGGCTCACCGTGCGCTACGCGCTGGGCGCCCTGCTCCAGCGCTTCCTCTCCACCGGCAAGCAGAACGAGAACCAGGGCATCGACCGCTTCCTGGGCTTCGTGCTCGGCGCGGGGAAGACGGCCGCCTTCGCGTGGATGGCCCTCAGCGCGATGACCTTCTTCGAGCAGCACGTCATCGTCGCCGGCAAGCGCATCGGCGTGTCGCCCAAGGACTCCCTGGCGGCACAGGCCGCGCGCCGCTTCAACCTCTTCGAGATGACCCAGTTCGCCCCCATGGACGACATGGTCCAGGTGGCCAAGGCGGCGGGAGACCCGGAGCGCGCGGCCTCGCTGAGGAACGACCCCGCCTTCAAGGCCCTGCGCAAGGACCCGCGCTTCCAGCGGCTCCTCCAGGACGACAAGGTGAAGCAGGCGCTCGCCCGGGGCGACACCGCCGCGCTGTTGCGCAACGACCTGGTCCTCCAGCTCATCCAGGACCCGGACATCGCCGCCCGACTGGGCGCGGCGGCCCGGGCCTCGGAAGGTGACGGGGACGTCACACGTTGAGCTGCACGGCGTCCAGCCCCACCAGCCGCGGGCGCACGTAGTCCGCGTCCACCTTCACCTGTCGACGTCGCCGCTCGGGCGCCTCGAACATGATGTCCGCCATGACGTGCTCCAGGATGGAGCGCAGCCCGCGAGCCCCCAACCCGCGCGTCGCCGAGTAGTGCACCACCTCGCGCAGCGCCGCGTCGTCGAACTCCAGCTCCAGTTCGTCCATGGCCAACAGCTCCCGGAACTCGCGGACGATGGAGTCCGGCGGCTCCGTGAGCACGCGGATGAGGTCCGCCTCGCCCAGCAAGTCCAACTGCACCACCACGGGCAGTCGTCCGAGGAATTCCGCCAGCATCCCGAACTCCACCAGTTGCCTGGTGCTGATGCGCTTGCGGGGGCCCTTGGAGGCGCCGTCCGCGCCGAAGCCCAGGGGACGGCTGGAGGCGTCGTCACCCGCTTCGTGCAAATCGCTGAAGGTGCCCGCGCAGATGAAGAGGATGTCGCGGGTGTCCACCTGGACGAAGTCGCTCTTGTTCCAGGCCTGGGTGACGTTGAGTGGGACGTACACCTCGCGGCCCTCCAGGAGCTTCAGCAGGGACTGCTGCACGCCCTCGCCGCCGATGTCCCGGCTGCCCGCGCCGTTGCGGGCGCCCTGGGAGCGGCGGGCAATCTTGTCCACCTCGTCCACGAAGATGATGCCCCGCTGCGTGTCCTCGACGGAGTGGTTCGCCTTGAGGAGCAGGTCGGAGATCATCACCTCCACGTCTTTGCCGTAGTAGCCCGCCTCCGTGTACTCGGTGGCGTCCACGGTGGTGAAGGGCACCTGGAGGATGTCCGCCAGGTTGCGGGCGATGTGCGTCTTGCCGCTGCCGGTGGGGCCAATGAGCAGGATGTTGGATTTCTTGATGAGGGACTGCCTCCGCAGCTTCCGAGCCTGTACACGCTTGAGGTGGTTGTGGGCGGCGATGGCCACCGCCCGCTTGGCGGCGTCCTGGCCGATGACGTAGCGGTCCAGTCGCTCGAAGATTTCCCGAGGGGTCAGCGGCGCTTCTTCCCTGCGTGCGGACGACTCCATGTACCCTTCCCTTCTATCCACGCGTCCTCCCGACACTCCGTCCAAAGGGTAGGAATCAGATGGAAGGTCCGCCCGCCAGGACAGGGGCCCGGGGAGGTCGCCTGCTCGCCAGCTCGCTGTCCCTTCAGCCGGCTGTTGTATGCGGGGGTGCTTTCCTATAGTTCCCGCGCCCCTCCAGTGTTGACTGGAGTCCACCCTCCGTTTCCCTGGGAGCCTCGAACCGCCGATGCCCGCAAACGCCCCTCCGCACCGCTGGACCCTCGCTGACGCGCACGAGCTCTATGGAATCCGGAACTGGGGCTCGCCCTACTTCGGCATCAACGACAAGGGCCACGTCTGCGTCCATCCGGACGGCCCCCAGGCCCCCAGCATGGACTTGAAGGACCTGGTGGACGAAGTCCGTCGCCGGGGCATTGGACTGCCGCTGCTCCTGCGCTTCACGGACGTGCTGCGCCACCGCGTCGTCCACCTCAACGAGGCCTTCCGCAAGGCCATGGCCGACCAGGGCTTCAAGGGCGGCTACCGGGGCGTCTACCCCATCAAGGTGAACCAGCACCGCTACGTGGTGGAGACCATCATCGAGGCGGGCAAGGGCTACAACTACGGCCTGGAGGCCGGCAGCAAGCCCGAGCTGATGGCGGTGATGGCGCTCCTGGAGAACGAGGAAGCGCTGGTCATCTGCAACGGCTACAAGGACGAGGAGTACATCGAGACGGCCCTCTTCTATTCGCGCCTGGGCCGCAACGTCATCCTCGTCGTCGAGAAGCCCAGCGAGCTGCCCCTCATCGCGGAAGTCTCGCGCCGCACGGGCATCACCCCGCGGCTGGGCATGCGCGTGAAGCTGTCCACCCGTGGCGCCGGCAAGTGGGAGGCCAGCGGCGGAGACCGCTCCAAGTTCGGCCTGTCCTCGTCGGAGTTGATGAACTGCATCAGCTTCATGAAGGACACGGGCCTGTTGCCCGCCTTCGAGCTCCTGCACTTCCACCTGGGCAGCCAGATCTCCAACATCCGCAACGTGAAGAACGCGCTGCGCGAGGTGGGCTGCTTCTACGTGGAGGTGGCGCGGCAGGGCGCGCCGCTGAAGTACCTGGACGTGGGCGGCGGCCTGGGCGTGGACTACGACGGCTCCCAGACGAACTTCGCCTCCTCCATGAACTACACGACGGAGGAGTACGCCAACGACGTCGTCTTCGGCGTGATGGAGGCGTGTGACCGCGCTGGCGTGCCGCACCCGACGCTCGTCTCCGAGTCGGGCCGCGCCGTCGTCGCGCACCACGCGGTGCTGGTGGTGGACGTGCTGGGCACCAGCGAGTTCGACCCGGCGCACGTGCCGGACAAGGTGGACGACAAGGCGCCCTCCGTGGTGCGCAACCTCCTGGCCACCTTCCGCGAGGTGACGAACAAGAACCTGCTGGAGGCGTGGCACGACGCGCAGGACGCCAAGGAGGAGAGCCTCACCCTCTTCTCGCTGGGCCACCTGTCGCTGGAGCAGCGCGTGGCGGCCGAGAACATCTACTGGGCCACCTGCCACAAGATCATGCGCATCGCGAAGGAGGCCGGCGAGATTCCCGAGGAGCTGGACTCGCTCGAGAAGGCGCTCAGCGACACGTACTTCTGCAACTTCTCCGTGTTCCAGTCGCTGCCGGACTCGTGGGCGATTGATCAGCTCTTCCCGATGATGCCCATCCACCGGCTGTCGGAGAAGCCGACGCGCCGGGCGACGCTGGCGGACATCACCTGCGACTCGGACGGCAAGATCGAGCACTTCATCGACAAGCGCGAGGTGAAGGACGCGCTGGAGCTGCACGCGCTCAACGATGATGACTACTACCTGGGCATCTTCCTGGTCGGCGCGTACCAGGAGATTCTCGGCGACCTGCACAACCTCTTCGGAGACACGCACACGGTGCAGGTGTCGCTGGCGCCCAACGGCGGCTACCTCATCGACCACGTGGTGGCCGGTGACACCGTGACGGAAGTGCTGAACTACGTCAGCTACAGCAGGGACGACCTGGTGGCGCGGCTGCGCAAGTTCACCGAGATGGCGCTGCGCCAGGGCCGCATCTCCCTGGACGAGTCGCGCACCCTGCTGCGCATGTACGAGGACGGCCTGTCCGGCTACACGTACCTGGAGCGCGGCGTGGACGCGAGCTTCGCCGGCAGCGCCAGCCAGCTCCGCCTGGTGCCGGTGCCGGACGCCACCCGTCCTCCGGTGTCTCCGTCGGGCACGTAGTCACTTCGCCTTCGCCGCTTCAATCCCCGCCCTCCGCCGCGCCCCTCGAGGGGAAGCGTCGGGGGGCGTGGTGTTTTCAGTAGCTGGCGATGAGGGGCTCTCCGGCGCCGAAGGGCGTGGGCTCGTCCGCGAAGGCGACGTCCGCCGCGCGGGCCCGCAGCCGCTGGAGCCCCACCTGTTGAAGCTCACCCCGGGCGAGGAGCGACTCGAAGTCGAAGCTCGCCAGTCGCAAGTCATGGAGCTGGAGTCGGGCCAGCGTGCTCCACAGGGACAGGCGGGCCTCGGTGGCCGTGCACAAGGCCTCCAGTTCGACGAGGCGACTCAGGGGCGAGTAGCGCACCCAGTGGCCGTTGAGCTTCAGGCGGCCCGCCTTCTCCATCACCCACGCGACGCGGGACTTGAGCGGGTCCTTGCGCACGGCCAGGGCCCGCATCACCGCTTCCAGGGTCCGCTGGTCCTGCCGCAGCTCCGGGATGAGCGCGGCCAGGAAGTGGCCCACGGGGTTGCCGTGGTTCTCGGACTCGGTCCGCCGCGCCAGCTCCAGGCCCGCCACCGAGCCCGCGTGGTGATCGCTGAGATAGATGCCCAGCCGCTTCGCATCCATGTCGTCCCTCCCCGCCCCGCGGCTCCATTGCCCGCCAGGGAAGGGTTCTCACGCGGAAGCCCCCGGGCAGCCTTCGCCCGGAAGCTCCAACGGACGGTGGACAGACGGACAGGCGCCCGGCTCAGTCCGGGTAGCTGAACGTCATGGGCAGCTTCACCTCGGGGTGGAGGCTGCGGGCCACCGGACACTCGCGGCCCACCTGCTCCAGCCGGGCGCGGTGCTCGGCGGAGAGGCCCGCGGGCATCTGGAGGTCCAGCACCAGCTCGCCGATGCGGCGCGGCGGCGGCGTCATGCGCTTCTCCACGCGGGCGCGAATCTCGCCCAGGGAGATGCCCTCGCGAGAGGCGAACAGGTGCATCGTCGTCACCGCGCAGGACATCAGCGCCGCGCCCACCAGGTCCGTGGGCGAGAAGCTGCCGCCGGTGCCGCCGTTGTCCCGGGGCGCCTCCGTCTGGAGGCCCGCGTTGGAGGGCCCGTGGGTGAGCTGCGTCTTGAACTGGGCGTGGCTGACCAGGGTCATCACCACGCCGGTGGCAGGGGGCTGTTGCGTGCTCATGGGTTGGCGCTCCTTGGAGCCTGGGGGTGCTCTAGCGGACGTAGGCGTCGTGCTTCTTCGCGTCCTTCTTCGTGGAAGGCTCCGCCTCCTCCACGCTCCAGTCCAGCGTCTTCATCAGCGCCTTGCTGCGCTTCTTCACGTCGGCGTCGAGGAAGGTGATCGCCTCCGGCAACCGGTCCATCAGCCGCATGGGCTTGCGCTTGTTCTTCGGCTCGTTGAGCAGCGCGTGCGTCAGCCAGGGGAACACGGCCGTCACGTCGCAGTGCACGTAGACGGAGCCCGTCTCCACTGCTTCCACGGAGACCTTGCCCCAGGTGTGGCCCTCGCCCGCGGGGCAGCTGGACAGCGCGCCGTTGTCCACCGGGTCCACGCAGAACTGCACGTCGATGTCGAAGCCCGACGTGGGGACGTTGAGAATCTGGTCCAGCAGCGGCTCCCCCTGCAGCGTGTAGTTCTTCGGCACGCCGCCGCCGAGAATCCAGATGGCCAGCCGCTTGCTGCCGTTGTGCCGGCAGAAGTGCTGCATCGCCGCCATGGAGTAGACGTCGTCGTTGATGTCGAGCTCGAACTTGAACTCGGGCCCGAGCAGGCGCTTGAGCTTGACGATGTTCAGGAAGATGGAGCCGTCCTGCACCGCGCCCACCCAGATGGGGACCGCGTGCTTGTAGCAGGTGGACAACAGCGACGGCTGCTTCACACCCAGCTGCTTTTCGATGCCGTGGATGGCCTTGCCGAGCAGGAAGTGGAACTCCGGCGTGGTCATCTTCTTCTGGAACTCGGGCTGCCGGATGATGGCGGAGAAGAGGCGGTCGGTGTCGAGCAGCGCCTCCTCCCAGAACCCCAAGTCGTAGATGCGGATGATGCGCGCCAGCCGGTACTGGAGGTCGCCCGCGTTGGGGTTCACCTCGCGGATGGCGTGGCCGATGATGCGGTGGGCGTCGTGGTAGAGGTTCGCCCCCGTGGTGGTGATGGCGGAGATGATGCCCTTCTCGATGAGGGGAATCAGACAGCTCTGGTGCAGGCCCGCCGGCGTCATCGCGCCCGACAGAGTGAGGAAGATGGACGCGTCGTCCTCCATCGACTTGGACATCAGCTCGAACGCCGTGCGCTCCTGGCGGCCCACGTAGGCGCTGAAGGCATGGGCGAGCAGCTCCGCCGGCTTCTCCTTGCCGGTGATGGGACGCGGGTCCGCCTTGCGGGCGCCGGAGTACGCGGAGCGGAGGGACTTCTTCGGGTTCGAGGAGGTCTTGGCCATGGCGCGGCGATCTAACACCGCCCGCCCGCCAAGGGGAGCACCGCCTGAGCCTCCGCCCCTACTTGCGACGGCTCCCGCGCTTCTTGGGGGCGGCGTCGGCCGGAGGCGCGCTCAACACCCGCTCCCGGACCTCGTCGGGCGTCAGGTCCTCGGTGTCCGCCACCACACAGGAGACGAAGGCCAGCTCCGCGAGCACTCGGCGGGCGCGCTCGCGCTCCGCGGGGTCCTTGGAGCCCAGCGCCTCCGAGGCCGCCGCCACGTAGCTGCTGGCGAGCGACTCGAAGAGGTACACCCGGTTCTCGATGCTCGTATCGGCTTTCTTGGCCATGGGGCGGGCAGTCTAGGCCCGCGCCGTCACGGGCGGCGAGCCGGACTCCGGGGCGCCCTTGAGTTCAGTCATCGCCAGACGGTCCAGCGTGGTGGAGCGGTACACGTCCAGCATCCGCTGCTGGCCCAGCTTCCAGACGCCGTACATGGTGCAGCTCCCGGTGGCCTTGCAGCCATCGTGCTGCGTGTCCTGGCAGACATTGACGTGGACGGGCCCCTCGACCGCCTCGATGACGTCCAGGAACGTCACCTCGCGCGCGGGCCGGGACAGGGCATAGCCCCCGTGCGCGCCCCGGGTGGAGCGGACGAGCTTCCGGGAGACGAGGACCTTGAGGATCTTCGCGAGGAAGTCCTCGGGCACGTCCATCCGGCGCGCGATTTCCCGGAAGGGAACCATGCGCTCCAGGGGTTGTGAGGCCAGGAAGGTCATGGCCCGCAGCCCGTACTCAATCTTTCGTGAGATTTGGAGTGGGTGCGGCGGCATCGCCCTTGACGTCGTCCGTGGTTTGAAGAAGAGCCTAGGTCGCGACAGTGCGGCTTTCAACCGCTCGCCCCGGAGCCCGAGATGATCGACCTGCACTCCCACACCACCGCCAGCGACGGCCAGTACTCGCCCACGGAGCTGCTGGCGCGCGCGGCGGCGGCGGGTGTGACGGTGCTGTCGGTGACGGACCACGACACGGTCGCGGGGCTCGCCGAGGCCCGCGAGGCCGCGCGCGCGCATGGCGTGGAGCTGGTGCCGGGCATCGAGGTCTCCGCCTTCGTCCTGGGGCGCGAGGTGCACATCCTGGGGCACTTCGTGAGGCCGGATGACGAGGACCTCGCGCGCTTCGCCCAGCGCCTGCGCGGCGAGCGCGAGCAGCGCATGGAGGCCATGGTGGCGAGGATGCAGCACCTGGGCTTCCCTGTGCGCATGGAGCACGTGTTGGCCGTCGCGGGGGATGCGCAGTTGGGCAGACCTCACCTGGCGCGAGTGTTGGTGAACCAGGGCTGGGCGGTGGACATGAAGGCCGCGTTCGACCGCTTCCTGGGGACGCGGGGCATGGCCTGGGTGGAGCGCTTCAAGCTGGACGGCGCGGACGCCATCCGCCTCATCCGCAACGCGGGCGGCACGGCGACGCTGGCGCACCCGGGCTCGTCCAAGGCGGAGCGGATGGAGATTCGCGAGCTGACCAAGGCGGGGCTCTCCGGCCTGGAGGTGATGCACGCGGACCACAACCCGGGGCTGCGGCAGAAGTACCTGGCGCTGGCGAAGGAGCACGACCTGGTGCCCACCGCCGGCAGCGACTTCCATGGCGAGGCCGTGTCCGCCGAGCACCGCCTGGGCACGGCCGCGATGGCGCCGGAGCTGTTCGCGAAGCTGAAGTCCCGCGCCACGGCGTGAGTCCTCCGACGGGGCGACACTTCAGCCCCAGGAGACCACGGGCTCGGGCGCCTCCGCGTCTTCGTCCCGCGACTCCAGCCTCCGGGTGGGCCCGAAGACACGGGCCACGAAGTCGTTGACGAACTTCCCATCCGGGTCCTGGGCGCGCTGCACGGTGCGCAGCGCATGCCAGCGAACGCCATACATCCGCTCCATGTCCTCCTCCGTGGCCCGCGTCGCCTTGCCCAGGTGCACCTGGCCGCCGTACTTGAGGAAGATCTGCTCCGCCTCCTGGAACACGGCGCTGGAGTCGACGGACAGGCTGGGCGCCAGCTCGATGAAACACGTGCGCCGTCCCACGCCCGGCCCCACCGTCGCCATGGACGTCGCGGGGGTGAAGCGCACCTCGACGATGCAGACGAAGCGCCTGCGCTCCAGCAGCTCCAACACCTCCTGGAGACACTGCCGGTGCCGCGCGAAGGGAACGCCGTATTCAATCTCGTCGTGGTGGTAGAAGAGCTGTCGCGCGAAGGCGGCACACATCGGCAGCACCGTCTTGCGCCCCTGCTGCGTCAGCTTCATGAAGAACAGGCCGAGCTTCGCGAAGGGCTCCGTCAGCATCAGCACCCGTGACAGGCCGAGCAGGTAGCCCGACAGCAGCATGTCCATCAGCTCCAGCCCCATCTTCTTCACGTGACAGAGCACGGAGGGCGGATGCGTCGTGCGGTTCCACACGTTCATCCGGATGTGCTCCGCGTCCACGCCGCCCACGTAATAGAAGCTGACGTGGTCATTCGCGTCGAGGACCTCCTCCAGGTGGTCCTCGGCCCACCGACGCGGGACGACCTCCAGGCGCTTCTCCAGGTTGAACGCGGAGACACACTGCAGCTCCAACTCGGTGACGACGCCGCAGGTGCCAATCGAGCCGGCCACCGCATGGAACCCGGGCGTGCCGCGCACCAACGTCCTCGCCTCGCCCGCCGCGTCCATCACCCGCAGCGACAGCACCTGTTCGGAGAGGAAGCCATGCGACTTGCCGGTGCCGTGCAGGTCCGTGCCAATCAACGCCCCCAGGCTCTGCGCGTTCGTGGACCCGAGCACCGGTAACGAAAGTCCGTGCGCCAGGAGTTGTCGGGTGAAGTCGCGCAGCCGGATACCAGCCTGCACGCGCACCACCTTCCGCTCCACGTCGACGTCCAGGATGCGGGCCTGCGCGTCGAGCGAAATCAAGGTCCCCTGGGTCAACGGACAGCGGTTGAACGAGTGGCCTCCGCCCACGACGCGGACCTTCTCCGACTCCCGGACGATGCGCCCCAGCGCCTCTTCCGTCTCCGGCCGCTCGAAGCGCGCGGGCTGACATTCGAAGGTCCGGCTCCAGTTGCGCCACGTTCCGCACCAGCGGGTGAAGCGACCTTCATGCAGCGTCGTCGTTCCCCCCGACGCGACGTAGACAGCGGTATTGAGCGTGTTGAGGCGCCACGTGCGAGCGATGCGCCGGATGCGGTCCAGAGTCATGGTCCCCCCTCTTGTCTCGAAGGAGGGAGGCGCGAAGGCCGGGGGTGTGAGCCGTCGGCGCGGAGCAACGCTCGCCTGGACGCTCGGGTTCGGGAATGGAGACCTCGCGCACCGCCCCCCAGGGCAGCTCGCCTCTTGCGCCACCCCACCCCACCTTGCCAATCGGCCGGACGGAGTTCACCGACGGCGGGGCAACGGGGGCGGGCGCATGGCGTTGATCGGAAAATCCAAGAAGAGCAATGGCAATGGCAATGGCAATGGCCACGGCAAGCAGCCGGGAAAGAAGCCGAACATCCTGGTCATCTGGGGTGACGACATCGGCCTGTGGAACGTCAGCGCCTACAACCAGGGGATGATGGGCTACCGGACGCCCAACATCGACCGCATCGCCCGCGAGGGCGCGTTGATGACGGACTGCTACGGCCAGCAGAGCTGCACCGCGGGCCGCGCCGCCTTCATCACCGGCATGAACCCGCTGCGCACGGGCCTCACCACCATCGGCATGCCGGGCGCCCCCTACGGCCTGCAGGACTCCGACCCCACCATCGCGGAGCTGCTCAAGCCCCAGGGCTACGTGTGCGGCCAGTTCGGAAAGAACCACCTGGGCGACTCGAACCGCTACCTGCCCACGGTGCACGGCTTCGACGAGTTCCACGGCAACCTCTACCACCTCAACGCGGAGAACGAGCCGGAGTGCCCCGACTACCCGAAGGACCCGGCGTTCAAGGAGCGCTTCGGTCCGCGCGGAGTCCTCCACTGCTGGGCCACGGACCGCGATGACCCGACGGAGGAGTCGCGCTGGGGCCGCGTGGGCCGGCAGAAGATTGTCGACACCGGGCCGCTCACCAAGAAGCGCATGGAGACGGTGGACGAGGAGTTCCTCAAGTCCTCCCTGACGTTCATGGAGCGCGCGGCCAAGGACGACAAGCCCTTCTTCATCTGGCACAACACCACGCGCACCCACGTGTGGACGTTCCTTCAGGAGAAGTACCAGAACAAGACGGGCAAGGGCCTGTACGCGGACGCGATGACGGAGCTGGATGACCACGTGGGCGTCCTGCTGAAGAAGCTGGATGACCTGGGCCTCGCGGACAACACCATCGTCGTGTTCTCCACCGACAACGGCGTGGAGAAGATGGGCTGGCCCGACGGCGGCAACGCGCCGTTCCGCGGAGAGAAGGGCTCGACGTGGGAAGGCGGCGTGCGCGTGCCCTGCGTCGTGAGGTGGCCCGGCGTCATCGAGGCGGGCACCGTCATCAACGACATCTTCGCCCACGAGGACTGGATGCCGACCTTCGTCGCGGCGGCGGGCGGTCCCGAGGACATCGTGGAGAAGTGCAAGCAGGGGCACACCGTGGGGAAGAAGAAGTTCCGCGTGCACCTGGATGGGTATGACCAGCGCGGGCTGCTCGCGGGCACGGAGCCGGGACAGCGGCACGAGTTCATCTACGTGCTCGACAGCGGCAACATCGCGGCGGTGCGCTACGACGACTGGAAGGTCATCTTCAGCTACCAGGATGGCCGCGGGCCGGACATGTGGTTCAGCGGAAAGCGCTTCAACCCCGCGTGGCCCTACCTCATCAACCTGCGCTCGGACCCGTTCGAGGAGGGACTCTTCTCCGGCCTCTATACGAGCTGGTACGGCGAGCGCATGTTCCTCTTCGTCCCGGCGCAGGGCCTGGTGAAGAAGTTCGCGGAGAGCCTCATCGACTACGTGCCCAGTCAGGCCCCGGGCAGCCTGAGCATCGGCCCCCTCAAGGACAAGGTGAAGGAGAAGATGAAGGAGGCCCAGCGCGAGGGGAAGTCGGAGGTCGGCGACCAGGTGATGTCGCTCGCCAACGAGGTGGAGGAGGCCATCCGCCGCTTCCAGCAGAGCCACGCCTGAGCCGGCGCGACGGGGCCTCGTGACGTGACTACGAGGCCCTGATCTCCTCCGCCGCCGCGAGCACCTCGTGAACCACCGTCGCCACGTCCTCGCGCGTGGTGCGGTGGTTCACGAAGCAGGCGCGCAGGCAGAAGCGTCCCTCCAGCGTCGCGTTGGAGAGGTAGACACGGCCGCGCCGGTTGATTCGCGCCAGCAGCCGCGTGTTGAAGTCGTCGAGCCCCGCGTCAGGAAGTCCACCCGTGTAGCGGAAGCACACCGCGCTCAACGTCGCGGGCGAGCGGAGCTCCAGTCCGGCTGTCTCCCGGACGAGCGTCTCCAGATGCTTCGCGTTCTCCACATCGCGGCGGATGGCCTCGCGGAACGCGGCGAGCCCGTGGAAGCGGACGGAGAGCCACACCTTCAGGGCGCGGGCGCGACGTGACAGCTCCATCGACTCGTCGAAGAAGGCGAAGCCCTCCACCGGGTCCGAGTTCAGGGCGCGCGCGTAGTCCCCCGTGAAGGAGAAGGCGCGACGCGCGGCCTGGGCATCGCGGAACAGCAGCACGCCGCAGTCCGCCGGCTGGTAGAGCCACTTGTGCGCGTCCATGGACAGCGAGTCCGCCAGGCTCAGTCCCTCGAAGCGCTCCGGGAAGGCCATGGCCGCGAGCGCGCCATAGGCGCCGTCCACGTGCATCCACAACCCGTGCTCTCGCGCGAGGCCCGCAACGGCCGTCAGCGGGTCCACCGCGCCGGTGTTCACCGTGCCCGCCGTCGCCACCACGGCCAGCGGGCGCAGGCCGGCGGCCTTGTCCTCCGTGATTGCACGGGCCAGCGCATCCGGCCGCATCCGCCACTGCGCGTCGGTGGGAATCAGCCGCAGGTGCTTGCGCCCCAGGCCCAGGAGCGCGACGGCCTTGGGAATGGACATGTGGACTTCAGCCGACGCGTAGACAACGCCGGAGGGCGCGCCATCCTCGTTGGCGGGGGCGAGTGACTCGCGCGCCATGGCCAGGGCCATGAGGTTCGCGGAGGAGCCGCCGCCCGTGAAGCTCCCGGTGAAGCCCGCGCAGCCCACCGCGCTCGCCAGGCTGCGAATCACCGAGCGCTCCAGGCTCACCACCGTGGGTGCCGAGCGCCACGCGGTGACGTTCTGGTTCACCACGCTGGCCACGTAGTCGCCCAGCACGCCCACCGGCTCGCCCGAGCCGAACACGTACGCGAGGAACCGGGCGTTGCCCGCGCGAGAGCCCTCCATGAAGGGCTTCAACGCATCCAGCGCGGCGTCTCCGAGGCCCTGCTCGGGAAGTCCCTCGGAGAACATCGCCTCCGACGCGGCGCCAGAGATTGAGGGTGCGATGGGGCGCGAGTCGAGCCCCTTCAGCCACTCCTCGGCCAGGGTGGAGACACGGTCAGCCAGACGCCGGAAATGCGCGGGGGACAGTTCGAGCGAGCCCATGCGCGCGCACAGTAATGAAGTTCGACGGGTTTGCACGCCGCTGGCAGGATGACGCGATGGCGAAGCGACCCAAGCGAGACATCGAGAAGGTCTACCCCCGCGCGCAGTTCGTCGCGAAGCTGCGACGCCTCGCGGACGCGGTGGAGAGCGGCAAGGGGTTCAGCATCCAGGTGGCGGGAGAGCGGCTGCACGTCCCCGCCCACGCGCACTTCAGCATCGAGCACGAGCGCGAAGGCGACGTGGACGAGCTGGAGCTCCAGGTCCGATGGACGCGCGAGTAGCCGCTAGCTCCGCGTCGTCCTGAAGCGGCTGGTGACGGCGGTGAGTCCCTCGGCCACCGCCTGGAGGTCCTGGGCGATGCGCGTGGTGCGGCCCGTGGCATCCACGCCCTGCTTCACCAGCTCCGCCACGTTGCGCGCGCCCTGCACGGCCTGCTCGCTGGACTGACGCTGCTGCCTCGTGGCGATGGTGATCTGCCGCGCGGCCTCGCTGGTGCCGCGCGCCAGCTCCACGATTCGCTGGAACACCGAGGACGCCTGCTCCGCCACCTCGACGCCCCGGTCACTGGTGGCCATGCCCACGCGCGCCTTGGACGCGGCCTCCTCGCCGGAGTCCTGAACCTTCTCGACGATGCGGCCGATGTCTCGCGCGGACGCCGACACGTTCTCCGCCAGCTTGCGCATCTCCGCCGCCACCAGCGAGAAGCCCCGCCCCACCTCGCCCGCCTTGGTGCCCTCCAGCGCCGCGTTCAGCGCCAGCAGGTCCGAGCGCTCCGCCACCTGGTTGATGACGTGGGCGATCTTCGACACCTGCTGCAGGTCCTGGTTGAGGCCGACAATCGCGTCCGCCACGCCCTTGGACTCGGTGCGGATGTCGTTGATGCCCGCCACCACTTGCGCCACCACCGCCATCGCCTCGGCGACCGCCTCGTGCGTGCGCCGGGCGCTCGACTCCACGACTTCGGTGGAGCTGGAGATCTGCTCCGCCGTGCGGCTCAACTCCTCGAACGTCGCGGCGATCTGCTGCGCATAGGCCGCCTGCTGGCTGATGACGTGCTCCTGGTCCGCGGACGCGCCCAAGAGGCCACGCGACGCGCCGGAGAGCTGCTCCGTGCGCGACACCAGCTCCAGCACCGTGATGCGCAGCGTGCCGAGCATCTGGTTGAAGGACTGCGCCATCAACCGCACCTCGCCCGTGGCCGGCACGTCCAGCTCCACGCGCGACACGTCTCCGCGAGCCACGTCCCGCACCACGTCCGTCACCTGCGACACGGGCTCGACGATGGTCCGCCCGATGAGCGCCGCGAGCAGCAGCCCCAGCACCAGCGCGCCCACCAGCCCCGCCACCACCGCGCCCTTCAGCTCGGTGACGGACGCCGCCGCTTCATCCAGGCCCAGGCCCACCACATACGTCCGCTCGCCGCTCGCGCACCGCACCGACACCTCGCGCAGCGCGAGGAGCGACGTCGTACACCCTTCCTTCGTCACCGCCGCCTTGCCGCGCGCATGCTCGGGCAGCCGCGTCACGGACTCGTACACGGGGCGACCGTCCGGGGCGAGCAGCCCCTGGTAGCTCACCGTGAAGCCGCCTCCACCGTCGACGTCATGCGCCTCCAGTTGGGCGAGCACGGTGTCCAGGCGCTCCTTGGAGGCCTCCGAGCCGTCCCAATCCCGCGTCGCGGGGTGGTTGGCCACCAGCGTGCCGAGGACCCGAGCGCGCTTCTGCAGCAGCTCCAGGGAGACCTCGCGCTGCCGGGCGGAGAAGTTCCAGATGCACAGGCCGATGACCGTGAGACAGGGCACGAGCACCGCGATGGCCACCTGCATCCGCAAGCCGAGCCGCCCCCACATGCCGTCATCTCCCCTCGTGATGCGCTGATCGCCGGCCGTCGGCGCCGCCCGACGCTAGGCGTGCGTCCCTGGGAGCGTCAAACGAGCCCGCCGCTCGCGGGACGTGCGGGGAGCCGTCCGAGGCGCCTGGTCGCCGCCTGCGTGGACAAGCCCTGCTTTTCATCGTCATCTCAAGGGGTTGCGACGCCGAGCAGGGGGACTTTCCCTTTGACATGGCGAGGCCGGTGTCATTAGGTTCCGCGCGCGATGACTCCCTCTCCCCTCTCGCCCTACCTGCCCCTGGCGGTGGTGCTGCTGTTGGCCGGCATCATGGGCGTCGCGATTCCTTTCATCACCTCGCTGCTGGGCCCCAGTCGCCCGAGCGCCATCAAGTCCACTCCGTTCGAGGCCGGCTCCGAGTCGAGCGGCCCGGCACGCCAGCGCTTCGCCGTGAAGTTCTACGTCGTCGCGTTGTTGTTCATCGTGTTCGACGTGGAAGCCGTGTTCATGTACCCGTGGGCGGTGAACTTCCAGGCGCTCGGTTGGTTCGGGTACGTGGAGATGCTGGTCTTCGCGGTGACCTTGGTGGTGGGCCTCATCTACGTCTGGAAAAAGGGCGCCCTGGATTGGGAGAGCTGAGACATCATGGCTGATTCGGACATCGCTCCAGTGCTGACGACCCGCCGCGACGAGGCCATGGGCTTCTTCCAGCGCATGGTCTCCAAGGGCCTGGGTTGGGCCCGCAAGTACTCGCTGTTCACCTATCCGTACGCCACCGCCTGCTGCGGCATGGAGTACATGTCCGTGGCGGCCAGCCGTCACGACATCGCGCGCTTCGGCGCCGAGTTCCCCCGCTTCTCGCCGCGTCAGGCGGACTTGCTGATGGTGGTGGGCACCATCAACCTGAAGCAGGCCCCCATCCTCAAGCGCGTCTACGAGCAGATGACCGAGCCCAAGTGGGTCGTGTCCTTCGGCGTGTGCGCGTCCTCGGGCGGCTTCTACGACAACTACGCGGTGCTCCAGGGCATCGACCGCATCCTCCCGGTGGACGTCTACATCCCCGGCTGCCCGCCCCGCCCGGAGCAGGTGCTGGACGGGCTCATGCTCCTCCAGGACAAGATCGCCAACCAGGTCCACCGCATCGCCGACCGCGAGCAGCCCAACCAGACGGCCGCCCGGCACGACCTGCTCATCTCCATGGGCAAGTAGTCCTCGAGTCTCCGCTGTCCTCCCGGGGCCCCGCGTGCCTCCCCTTCCCAGGGGTGGCGTCGGGGCCCCGGGTGTTTCCACCGTCACCAGCGGTGGTACGCGGGGTGGCCTTCCTTCACCGCGACGAAGGTGCCCCGGCACAGCGCGGTCACCTTGCCTCCGGCGGTGAGGGTGCCCTCGATGATGGCGCGGTCGCCTTTGATTTCCACCGGCTTCGCCTCCAGCCGCACCGGCCCTGACATGGGCGTGGGGCGCTTGAGGGTGATGGAGTAGTCGGCCGTCACGGTGCACGGCGGCGAGGACGCGCCCTGCGCCTTCATCAGGTGCCAGGCCGCCGTCCAGTTGCAGTGACAGTCCAGCAGCGCGCCGATGATGCCGCCGTTGAGCACGCCGGGAAACGCCTGGTGATGCTCGGAGGGCGTCCAGTCGGCGACGACGAGGTCACCCTCCGCGCGGCTGCGGATGCGCAGGCCCTGGGTGTTGGCCGGGCCGCAGCCGAAGCATCTGTTGTGGGGGGCGTACTGTTCCTGGAGAGACGGGGCGTCTGGAGTCGTCGACATGGCCGGCGACCTTACGCGAGTCCCCTTCCGGCGTCCGTCCTCGCACCGTGTCCAGCCACGACTCCAGCGACAGCGCGTCCAGCCCTTCACAGTCACCCGAGCACACCCGCAGCAAGGTGCCATCCGCCTGGGGACGGTCCACCCACCAGCGCTCCCCGTCGAACGCGCCCCGGTCCTTCTCCAGCACCACGGCCTCGTGCGCCGCGTCACCCAGCTCCACCACTCCGTCCGGGCGGATGCGGTACGCGTCGAACGCACGCGGCGCGCCGGGCCAGTGCCCCGCGTCGAACACCTCCGGCGAGACATGCGTGAAGCCCGTCTCCGCGTACAGGTTCAGCGGCGGCGGCGACTCACCGCGCAAGTGCGGCGCCAACGACACGCCAGCGACATCCGTCAGCGCCGGTAGGCTCGACAGCTCCAGCAGCGTGGGCCCCACGTCCACCAGTCGCACCAGCGCGTCCGAGGTGGCGGGCGCGGTGAAGCGCCCCTTGGGAGGTTTCACCGCGAACAGGATGCGGTTCTCCAGCTCGGTCAGCCGCGCGCCATGCACGGGGGTGGCGCCCGCGAGGTCCGGCCTGTCCTCGTGGAAGCTCTCGCCGTGGTCCGAGATGAGGACGATGAGCGCGTCGTCGTAGCGCCCCGAGCGTCGCAGCGCGTCCAGCAGCATGCCCACCTGCGCGTCCGCCTGGGCGATCAGCTCGTCGTAGAGCGCCTCCGCCCCGTCGCGACTCCACCCGCCCTTCGCGCCTGGAGACACCGGCGCGAAGTGCATCCGCAGCCGTCGCTCCAGGGGCTCGGACGGCGACACGAAGCGCCGGTAGAAGGGATGGACGGGGTCGCCCGGAAAGTGCGCGGCGGTGGCGTGGAAGGCGAACAGCGTGGGGCCCTGGCTCGCCTCGTCCAGGAGCGTGTCGGTGAGTCGCTCCGCGTAGCCCATGGGGTCATGGATGCCGGCCAGCGCACGGTTGTCGATGAACTCCGGCACCCACGCGGCACCGACGGAGTGGTCCGCGAAGACGCCGAGCGCGCGGTAGCGCAGCTTCTCCAGGAGGAAGTTCACCGCGCCGCGTGGTGGTTGCAACCGGGTGGCGAAACCCGAGGACGGCCCCTCCGCGTGGAAGCGTGAGCAATCCGTCGCGAACACCGTGCGCCACCCCGCCCGCGCGAAGGACTCCGGGAAGGTGGGCTGGAGCTTCATGCGCGACTCGGACGTCAGCGCGTAACGCACGCCCGTCTCGTGCGGCCAGCGCGCGGTGAGCAGCGAGCGCCACGCGGGTTCCGTCTGCGCCACCGGCGTGTACGCGCGGGTGAAGAGCGTGGAGTCCGCGACGAAGCGGTCCACGTGAGGCGCCACCTCACCTGTACCGCCCAGCGTCCGCAGCCGGTCTGGTCGGAAGGCATCGATGCCGATGAGCACCACCAGCGGAGGCTTCGTGTCATCCGTCCCGCCGCCCACCATGCGCCCCGCGACGAACAGCACCACCACTCCGGCCAGGAGCCCCGTGCCCGCCTGGAGCCGCCGCCTCCACGTCGGAAGCCGGGCCAGGAGCGCCGCGGCATGCACCAGCGCCAGCCCCACCGCTACCGCGCGCGGATGCCACGGCGCGCCATGGTCCACGAGCCACGCCAGCAACGGACGCACCGCGGGCAGGTCATCGAAGAGGGCCGGGCGGGCGATGGCCCGGTCCCACGCCAGCAGCAGCGCGAGCACGCACCAGCCCAGCACCGTCGCCCCCACCCCACTCCGTCCCCAGATGCGAGCCAGGCCCCAGGCCACGCCCGCGAGCACGCCTCCCGCCACCACGTAGACGGCCGCGACGCGCAGCAGCAGGCCGGGCAGAATCGGCCGTACCGCCGCCGACAGCGCCGCGTAGGGCCCGTCCACGTTGATGTCCACGCCGACCAGTCCCGAGCGCAAGAGCAGCCAGGACTCCACGGCGAACAACACCAGTCCCAGGCCCGCGCCCAGCACGAGGCGCCAACCGAGCGAACGGAACGGATGAGGGGGAACGGGCTCAGCCATGCGTCCCCGTGTATACCGCAACGCGACACGCTCGCGAGGACAGGAGCCTTTCCGACCCGGAAGGTGCGAGCGCCGTCGAGACGGGGCAAGATGCGCGTGCAGCGGAAGGGTGGAGCCTGGGATGGGGGGTGAGGCCCTGAGGTCCAACGCGCCAGAAGGCATCCAGGACTCGGTGAACCGGGCCCTCGACGACGAGCGCCGACGCAACGCGCGCCAGATGTCGAGGATTCGCTTCGTCGCCGTCTCCGTCATGCTCGTGATGTCGGCCTGCCTGGGCCTGGGCGCGGGCAAGCCGGACTGGCTCGAGTACCTCCGCCCCCTCTCCATCTACTGGCTCTGCACCGCCGCGGTGTGGGTGGCCGTGGCCCGCTCACCGCGCGCGGTGCGCTGGGCCGGCATGTCCGTGGCCTTCATCGACGTGCCCGCGGTGTACTGGCTCCAGAGCCAGGCGATTCCGGTGTCCCCCTCCCCCGGAGGCGTCGCCGGCTTCACGCTCGGCATCTTCGCGGTGCTGGTCATCCTCGCGGCGCTCTCCTTGCGCAACACGGTGACGCTCGTCGTCACCGCCTTCGCAGCCGTCGCGGAGATGGCCCTCCAGCACCAGGCCGGCATCGGCATCGGCGCCCAGCTGGCCTCCGTCGTCATGCTCTCCGTGGCCGCCGCGGGCGCCCGCCACCTGCTCAACCGCATCCGCGCCCTCTCCGCCGCCGTTTCAGAAGAGGAGCTCAAGCGCGCCCGCCTGGGCCGCTACTTCGCCCCCGCCGTCGCCGAGCGCCTCCAGCGCCTGGCCTCCCCCGAACCCGAGCTGCGCGAAGTCACCGTCCTCTTCGCCGACATCCGCGACTTCACCGGGATGAGCGAGCGCCTCCCTCCGGGCGAGGTCGTCAAGCTCCTCAACGCCTACTATGGCCGGATGGTGGAGGTGGTATTCCGCCACGGAGGAACGCTCGACAAGTTCATCGGGGACGCACTGATGGTGTACTTCGGCGCCCCGCTGGCGGACGCCGAGCACGCCACCCGCGCGGTGTGGTGCGCCCTGGACATGGTGAAGGAGCTGGAGTCCTTCAACGCGGAGCGGGCCCTCCAGGGAGCCCCGGCCATCCGGATGGGGGTCGGCGTGCACACTGGCCCCGTCATCCTGGGCAACATCGGCTCCACGGCCCGGCGCCTGGACTACACGGCTATTGGCGACACGGTGAACCTGGCCAGCCGGATTGAGGGGCTGACCAAGCGGGTGGGCGTCCCGGTGCTCGTCTCGGAGGCCACCCGGGAGCAGGTGGGCCCCCTCTTCCACTGGGAGGCCATCACCCAGGCGCTGGTGCCCGGCAAGAGCCGGCCGGTGGCCACCTTCGTCCCCCTGCCGCGGGCCCCCTCGCTCGTCAGCACCCCGGGCTCGGCGGCTTGAATTCCTCCTGGACGGAGATCCACGTGCCCGCTCGGACGCCGCGTGCGCAACGCGGGCTTCTGGGCTTCCTAAGTGGCCTACATGGTTGAGGGTTTACGTTGACGCCCCCCTTCTGGGCTCCTTATAAAGCCGCGGATTCTTCTCCCTCAGTCATTGGGTCCCCCTTGAGCACTTTCGCGTTGGACAGGGTCTCCGCCCACTTTCCCGAGGCGGTGGTGGAGCGTTATGTGGACCGGGCCGGTGGCGCCTGGGCCGTGATCCATCCCGACTCGCTCCCGAAGGTCGCCGCGTTCCTCAAGAACGACGCGGAGCTGGAGTTCAAGCTCTTCGGCTCCATCGACGGCGTGGACCGGCTGCACCTGGCGGAGAGCGACCCTCGCTTCGAGGTCGTCTACTTCCTGTACTCGTTCAAGCGCCATGAGCACGTGCGGCTCAAGGTGCGCGTGAGCGAGCATCAGCCCGTCATCCCCTCGCTGGCGACGCTGTACCGGGGCGCCAACTGGTGGGAGCGCCTGACCTTCGACTTCTACGGCATCCGCTTCGAGGGCCACCCGGACCTGCGCCGCATCCTCCTGTACGACGAGTTCCAGGGCCACCCGCTGCGCAAGGACTACGCGCTGCGAGACAGGCAGCCGCTCATCCCTGAGCGCCCCATCAAGGACATCTTCCGCGGTCCCGGCACCAGCGGGCACTCCTGAGGACGACACCATGGCCGACAGCCACACGTTTGATGCGAAGGGCCACAATCCGGACACCGACGGCTCGCTGCCGCCGGAGGGCTCGGAGCTGGAGGCTCACCTCCAAAGCAAGCACATGGTCATCAACATGGGCCCGTCCCACCCGGCCACGCACGGCACCGTGCGGCTGAAGGTGGAGCTGGACGGCGAGACCATCGTCAAGATCGACCCTGAAATCGGCTTCCTGCACCGCGGCTTCCAGAAGAGCTGCGAGAACGTCACCTGGACGCAGTGCCTGCCGTACACGGACCGGCTCAACTACCTGTCCGCGATGATGAACAACTTCGGTTTCCTCAACGCCGTGGAGAAGCTCATCGGCCTGGAGATTCCGGAGCGCGCCCAGTACATCCGCGTCATCGGCAGCGAGCTGCACCGGCTGACGGACCACCTGACGTGCGTGGGCGCCACCGGCCTGGAGATGGGCGGCTTCGCGCCGTTCCTCTACGGCATGGAGGCCCGCGAGCTCATCCAGGACCGCGTCACGGAGCTGACCGGCGCGCGCCTCACCACCAGCTTCGGCCGCGTGGGTGGCATCAACCGCGACCTGCCGGAAGGCTGGGCGGACAAGGTCCACAAGACGCTCACCCGCACGGAAGAGCTGCTGGTGGAGATGGACGGGTTGCTCACGCGCAACCGCATCTTCGTGGACCGCACCAAGAACACCGGCGTCATCTCCGCCGAGGACGCCATCGACTACGGCTGGACGGGCCCGGCGCTGCGCGCGTGCGGCATCGACCACGACCTGCGCAAGGCGCACCCGTACTGGGTCTACGAGCGCTTCAACTTCAGCGTCGCGGTGGGCGAGCACGGCGACAACTACGACCGCTACCTCGTCCGCATGGAGGAGATGCGTCAGTCCATCAGCATCATCCGCCAGGCGTTGGAGACCATCCCCGCCGGCCCCATCATCGTGGATGACTGGCGCATCGCCCTGCCTCCCAAGCCGGAGGTCTACGGCACCATCGAGGGCGTGATGGCGCACTTCAAGCTCGTCATGGAGGGCATCCAGGTGCCGCCCGGCGAGTGCTACGACGCGACCGAGGCCTCGAACGGCGAGCTGGGTTGGTACCTGGTGAGCGACGGTCGCGGTCGTCCGTACAAGGTCCATGTGCGCGCCCCGGGCTTCCCGGTGCTCGCGGCGGTGCCCCATATCATCGAGGGGAAGATGCTGGCGGACCTCATCCCCACGTTTGACACCATCAACATGATTGGCGGCGAGGTCGAGCAGTGAGCAACGACGACACGAAGAAGCCGACCGGTGACGCGCAGCCGCCCCCCAAGGGCGCGCCCACGGACACCCCCGCGGCGAAGATCGGTCCCGAGCCCTCCAACCCTCCGGCCGGTCCGAAGATGGACACGCCTCCCGCGGCGGCCAGCAGCGTCACGCCTCCGCCCAAGGCCGCCGCCCCTCCGGGACCGCCGCCCAAGCCCGCGCCGAAGAACCCGGGCTTCGTCACCTGCACCATCGACGGCAAGGAAGTCGTCGTGAAGCCGGGGACGAACATGATCGAGGCGGCCAAGACGGTCGGCTCGGAGATTCCGTACTACTGCTACCACCCGCGCCTCTCCATCGCGGCCAACTGCCGCATCTGCCTCATCGAGGCGTCCAACGCGCCCAAGATGGTGCCCGCGTGCCAGACGCCGCTCGCCGAAGGTGTCGTCGTGAAGACGACGACGCCCAAGGTGAAGGAGCAGCAGCGCTCGGTGATGGAGTTCCTGCTGCTCAACCACCCGGTCGACTGCTCCATCTGCGACCAGGCCGGTGAGTGCAAGCTGCAGGACTACTACATGAAGTACGACTACCGCCCCTCGCGCCTGGAGGGCGGCAAGGCCCTGAAGAACAAGCGCAAGGTGCTGGGGCCGCGCGTCGTGTTGGACCAGGAGCGCTGCATCATGTGCACCCGCTGCGTGCGCGTGATGAACGAAGTGGCCAAGGAGCCGCAGCTCGGCGTGTTCGGCCGCGGCAGCCACGAGCGCATCGACGTGTTCCCGGGCAACGAGCTGGACAGCGACTACTCGATGAACACCGTGGACGTCTGCCCGGTGGGCGCGCTGCTCAGCCGCGACTTCCGCTTCAAGGCGCGCGCGTGGTTCCTCTCCGCCACCCCGTCCATCTGCACGGGCTGCGCGAAGGGCTGCAACACGTACGCGGACTGGATGTCGCAGGACACCTACCGCATCCGTCCTCGCGAGAACGAGGAGATCAACAAGAGCTGGATGTGTGACCAGGGCCGGCTCATGTACAAGTCCTTCAACCTGGGCCGCGTGCTCCAGGCGAGGATTGGCCGCGCCACGGGTCAGGCCGCCGAGGCCGTGCCGGTGGTGACGCGCAAGGAGGCCGCGCAGGCCGCCGCCAAGGCGCTCAAGCCGCTGGTGGGCAGTGGCAAGCTCGCGGTGCTCGCCTCGCCGGTGTCCTCCAACGAGGAGCTGCTGGCGGGCCTCACCTTCGCGAAGGCCACGCTGGGCATCTCCACCGTCTACGTGGGCGGTCGTCCGGCGGGCAAGTCGGACCACTTCCTGAAGACGGCGGACAAGAACCCCAACAGGAAGGGCCTGGAGTGGATCGCCAAGGGCCTGGGCCTGAAGGTGGAGACCTTCGAGGCGCTCACCACCGCCCTGGACAAGGGAAGCGTCAAGGCGCTCTACGCCATCGGCACCGAGGTGCCGGGCGACGTGGCGGCCTTCGCGCAGGCGGCCTCCAAGCTGGACGTCTTCGTGGTGCAGGAGAAGAACGAGTCGCCGGTGACGGCACAGGCGACGGTGCTCCTGCCCGCCTCGATTCACGTCGAGGACGAGGGCTCCTTCACACAGATGGACGGCATCACCCAGCGCTTCCGCAAGGCGTACCCTCCCAAGGGCGACGTGATTCCGGGCTGGAAGTGGGCCGCGGAGCTGACGCGCGAGGTGGGCGGCGAGGCGCCGGCCTGGACCTCCGCGCGCGACGTGTGGCGCGAGCTGTCCGGCAAGGTGGCCGAGTTCGCCGAGTTCAACTGGGACAAGGCCTCTCCGCCGGACCGGGAGAAGCCGGGTATCAATCCGCTGCCCACGGGCGCTGACGGGCGTCCTCCGGGCTACCGTGAGTTCGGTTCTCCCCGGGTGAGGGGTATCTAGCGATGAAGCGCGTACTGACTGTCCTCTTCGCGACGGGCTTCATCGTCGCGACCCTCGCGGGTGTCTCCGCGGCGGCGTATGCCGTGGCCGGCCTGGCCGAGAAGTACCTCTTCCCGGGTGCGAGCCGGCTGTCGAACATCATCTTCCTGATGCTCGTCTTCGTGATGATCATCGCCACGCTCCTCACGCTCGCCGAGCGCAAGTGGAGCGCGCTGATGCAGGACCGCGTGGGTCCCAACCGCGCGCGCATCGACCTGCCCGGCCTGCGCAACCGCTCCCTCGCCGGCATCCCGCACATCCTCACGGACGTGCTGAAGATGCTGACGAAGGAGGACTTCATCCCCGGCACCGCGAACCGGTTCCTGTTCAAGCTGGGCCCCATCCTCGCCTTCGCGCCGGTGTTCGCGCTGTTCGCCGTGGTGCCCGCCGGCCCTTCAGTGACGGTGTTCGGCCACCACGTGGACATGGTGGTGGCGACGCCCGACTTCGGCGTGCTGTACCTGCTCGCGATTGCGTCCCTGGCCGTCTACGGCACGGCGCTGGCGGGCTGGTCCTCCAACAACAAGTTCGCGCTGCTGGGCGGCGTGCGCGCGTCCTCGCAGATGATTTCGTACGAGGTGGCGCTGGGCCTGTCGCTGGTGGGCCTGTTCATGGCGTTCTCCTCGCTGCAGCTGCCCGCGCTCGTCGGAGACCTGGGCCTCGCCGGGGCGCAGGCCACGGGCCAGGCGCAGTACCTGTGGCGCACGGATGGCGCGTTCGACCTCGGCATTCCGGCCTGGGGCTTCATCCTGCAGCCCATCGGCTTCATCGGCTTCTTCGCCGCGTCCTTCGCGGAGACCAAGCGCGCGCCCTTCGACGTGCCAGAAGGCGAGTCGGAGATCATCGGCTACTTCGTGGAGTACTCCGGCATGAAGTTCGGCATGTTCATGATCTCCGAGTTCGTGGAGGTCGTGGTGCTGGCCGGTGTGACGACGGCGCTGTTCTTCGGCGGCCACCACCTGCCCGTCGGCAACGAGTGGCTGGCGAACCAGCCGCTGATGCAGGAGCACGGCTGGCTGTACGGGACCATCCTCGGCACCGTGTTCTGGGTGAAGGTGGTCTTCCTCATCTGGGTGCAGCTGGTGATTCGTTGGACCTTCCCCCGCTTCCGCTACGACCAGATCCAGACGCTGGGCTGGAAGATCCTCCTGCCGCTGGGCCTGGTGAACGTGTTCGTCACCGGCGCGCTGGTGCTGTGGGATCCGTCCCTGCGGGCGCTCGCGGTGGTGGGCATGCTGGAGATTGGCGTGGTGGTGGTGCTGACGATGACGAAGAAGGCAGAAGCGGCGGAGGGCGGTGCGCACGGCGCGCATGGAGCCCATGGCCATGACCACGGGCACGACGCGCATGGGGTGCCGTCCCACGCCAGCGCGGCGTCTACGCACTAGGCCCTAGGGCACCGGGAATCGAGACACCATCATGGCCATCAAGGTTACCAAGGTCACCCAGGACCCCCGCACGGACATCCGGGAGCGGATGTACATCCCGGGGCTGCTGCACGGTCTGGCCATCACGACCAAGCACTTCTTCCGCAACCTCTTCGGCACGCGTGACACGAACACGCAGGTGCAGGACCGCACGGGCTCCAGCCTGATGACGACGGTCGAGTACCCCGAGGAGAAGCCCATCTACCCGGAGGGCTACCGCGGTCTGCACCGGCTGGTTCCGCGCGAGGACGGCAAGCCGCGCTGCGTGGCCTGCTACATGTGCGCGACCATCTGCCCGGCGCAGTGCATCTACATCGAGGCGGGTGAGTACGAGGAGACGGACGCTGACGGCGAGTCGCGCGTCATCGAGAAGTACCCCACCCAGTTCGTCATCGACGAGCTGCGCTGCATCGTGTGTGGCCTGTGCGTGGACGCGTGCCCGAAGGACGCCATCCGCATGGACACGTACATGCACACGCCCTCCGAGTACACGCGGCAGAACTTCGTCTACGACATCCCGAAGCTCTTGAAGGGGCCGGCCGTCTCGCACCCCTCGGACCCGTGGAACAAGCGCGAGGGCTCCGAGGAGCCGCACCACACGCACAAGGAGGCCCACACGCGCATTGGCGAGGGCCTGGTGCAGCTCAAGACGCCGCAGCTGGGCGCGGGGCATGACAATCACGGCGGGCACAGCAAGGCCGTCGTCGCTCACGGGCAGACCGTGGTGACGCAGCAGGGCCCCATCCAGGTGACGAAGTTCCTCAAGTAGATCCATCCCCGCGCCCCGCGCGTACGGATGTGAAGCAGACCGGCCCGCCTCCCCGCTCCTCGAGCGGTAGGCGGGCCGGTCTCATTTCGGGGTGCGGGTGATGACGTTGCAGCTCTTCAATGGCCCTGGCGACTGGCGTCCGGGCTTCCGCCCCCGGGAGGGTGTGGACCGCGGCCTGGCTCACGATGTTGGAGGTCGGCTGCTTTCGCTCGGGGTGTGGACTCCGTAGGGTGGGTGGTGTCTTGGCGATGAAGCGCTACCGCTTGTCCGTGTGCAAAGGGTCGACCTGCAAGGCCGGCGGCGCGGACGGTGTGCATGCCGCCGCTCGGGACGCGCTCTCCGAGCAGCGCCTGGTGCCGCGCTGCGAGCTGTACCGGGGCGGCTGCTACGGCTTCTGCCACATGGGGCCCAACGTGGTGGTCCGCGAGGACACGGGCCGCAAGAGGGACCCGCTGTCACCCGAGGACTTCCAGCTCATGGGCTGGGACGGCGAGGTGTACTACTCGGAGATGACGCCCGAGAAGATGCGCCGCGTCGTCAATGAGCACATCGCGAACGATGCGCCCGTGCGCGAACTCTTCGGCCAGCCGGATACGCCGGACCCCGACGACGGCTGAGGCGCGCGGACACGAGCGTCACGCCGCGACAGCGATGTGCTCACCCTCATCCACGCCGTGCACTCCGTCCCACTCCGCGGGTGGCGGCGTGACGATGAAGCGGGCACATCGCGCCGCGTACACGGCGGAGACGGGGTCCTTGAAGTCGGTGGCGGAGCGCTCGAAGAGGGCATGTGCCTCCGCGAAGCGGCGCTGGTGGTACGCGGTGAGGGCCTTCTCGTGCATCGCGAGCTGCTCCTGCTGCGGGCCGGTGATGTCACCCTTCCGTCCCATCAGCTCGTGCACGCGCAGCGGCTCCGCGCGTCCCTTGAGCCTCACCCGGTCCACCACGCGGAACACGTAGTTGTCGCCCGCGAGCGACGCGGTGCCATCCCCCACCAGCACATAGGTGCCGTACACCTTGTTCAGCGACTCCAGTCGGGCGGCCATGCCCACCGCGTCACCGAGCACGGTGTAGTTGGACTTCAGCTCGCTGCCCATGTCGCCGACCACGACTTCGCCCGTGTCCACGCCGGCGCGGAAGCTCAAGCGGCGGCCGAACTTCTTCTCCCAGGCGTCCTGCTTCTCCGCCAGCACCGCGCGCAGCTTCAACGCGGCCTCGCAGGCCAGGTGCGCATGGCGCTCCGTGCGCACGGGCGCGCCCCAGAACGCCATCACCGAGTCGCCGATGTACTTGTCCACCTGCCCGGCCGTGGAGCGCACCACCGCCGCCATCTCCAGGAGGTACTCGTTGAACAGGCCCACGAGCTGCTCGGGCGTCATGCCCTCCGACAGGCGCGTGAAGCCCTCGATGTCGCAGATGTACACGGACATCCGGCGTCGCTCGGGGCGCATCAGGCTCAAGTCCCGCGTCACCAACCGGGCGACCTCGGGGCTGACGTAGCGGCCCAGCGCCGTCTGCACGAAGTCGCGAATCTGCTGCTCGTTGCGGAAGGCGTAGACGGTGGTGACGGCGAAGGCCCCCACCATGGCCAACAGCGGCCCCGCCATCGCCACCCAGAGCCGCTGCTCGATGAACACGTAGAAGACCGCCGCCGTGTAGCCCGCACCCGCGAGCGCCAGTCCACTCACGTAGAGCAGCGCGCCCCGCAGCGAGCGCAAGAGGAAGCTCAGCGACAGCGCGAGGAAGGCCCCCAGGAACGCGAGCCCCACCGTCAGCCCCAAGTCGTAATCCGCGGGGGCCCGGGAGATGCCCTCGGAGCGCAGGATGTTGGCCAGCGCCTGCCCCAGAATCGCGCCCCCCGGAGTCTCCAGGCCAATGGGCGTGTGCCGCAGGTGGCCGGACTCGCCCGCCGTGCGCGTGAGGACGACGGTGCGGCCCTCCAGGTCGTTGTCGAAGCGCGCGGGGCGCTCATCCGCCACGTCGAAGACATTGAGCAGCACGTTCCACGCGCGAATCGAGCGCGCCAGCGAGCCGCGAGAGCCCCGCCCCGCCGTCGGCGCGTCCCAGCGCATCAGGCTGTAGCCCGACGCATCCATCGGCACCGAATACGCATCCCCCACGTGCAGCCGGCCATCCACGTAGCGAAGCGTGCGCGTGTTGGCCAGCCGCATGGCCGCCGCGAGCGGGAGCGACGGCAGCACGTGGCGCCCATCCCGTGCTGGATACGCCACCAGATGGGGGATTCCGCGCACCACGCCATCCGGGTCCGCCGTCAGGGTGACGGCCCCATAGCCCGAGCCACCGCCCATCAGCGGCGCCACCGGATGCTGGAGCTGGCGCACCTCCACCAGCTTCGCGGGGTCAATCCCCTCGACCTGCACCTCCGCCAGCGAGATGAACAGTTCCGTGGGGCCGATGCGGTACGTGTCGTCCGTGGCACGGCGCTCGGCGATGGCGGCCCCGGGCGAGCCCAGCCGCGTCCCCAGCTCCTTCCCATCCGCCTCGTCCGAGGCACCGCCCCAGACCTCCACCTGACTTCCCGCGGGGATGACGAAGGCGGGGCGCTGCACGGCGAGCACCGCCTGCGCCCTCGCGCGCGCCTCGGCGGAGCTGGGGAACGTGCCCACCTTCACCCGATAGGGCCAGAGGCGACTCGCGGGAGGCAGCACCCGTGAGCCCTGCGACTCCCAGGAGAAGGACAGGAGCGCCTTGCCCGAGTCCCGCTCCAGGAACTCGCGGAACGAGGCGTCGTCGCTGGAGATGGCGCCGGGTGACAGCTTCGGGTTGACGCATGCGTTGGGGCTCAGCTCGGGGAACGGCAGGTCCAACAGCACCAGCAGCGCGCCCTCCTCCACCAGCCGGTGCGCCATGGCGCCCACGAGCTGCCGGGGCCAGGGCTGGGTGGCGATGCCAGGGCGGTCATCCTGACGCGCCTCGGCGAGGGTCTCCTCGTCGATGGCCACGACGACGGCCTCATCCGGCCGCTCCGAGCGAGCCCCGAGCTCCAGCACGCGCCAGTCGTAGGTGCGCCGCTCCAGCCCTTCGAGCCAGGCCTGCGCCATCTCCACGACGCCCGAGGGCACCCACGTGGGCGAGTCCCCTCTCGGGGCCGCCGGCTGGGGGGCCCGCAGATACACGAGGATCCCCAGCACACAGCCGAAGAATGCGGCCATGGCCAGGGAGAAGCCGAGCCGCTTGAAGAAGCGCCGGCTCGCGGAGTGAACGCGGTGTCCTTGCACGAGTGCCCGCAGGATACCCCGAGAAGCCCCAGTGCGCGGGGCTTGTCGCGCGTGCCTGCTATGCTCGGCGGACTCGCCGCACCCTGGGTCCACCCGATGAAACGCCTCCTCCTGTCCGCCTCCGTGACTGCTCTCTTCCTTGCTCCCCTGGCGTGCGACCTGGAGAAGACGGGGGCCCAGCTCACCGCCGACCACGTCATGGTGGGCACCCTCCTGGCCACGCCAGAGGTGGAGATCTCCGCCTCGGCGCTCGCGGGCTTCGACGCTGGGACGTTCAGTCCGGATGGCGGCGACGTCATCTCGCTGCCCGCGCAGACGGCGGCCCTGGTGTTCTTCGGCACGAAGTCTGGCGAGAACTCGCAACCCTCGGGGGTGTCCGGCGCCACGGCGACGTTGCAGCCCACGGGAGGAACCGCCACGGCACTGACGGAGGACGGCTCGGGCAGCTACAGCCGCACCAACGTGGGCGGGAGCGACCCGGGCCTGGCGTACCAGTCCGGCGCCACGTATCAGTTCATCGCCTCGCGCAACGGCACCCGCTACGTGGGACAGGTCGAAGATGCGCCCATCCAGGAGGCCATCGGCAAGTTCCACCCCGCGGAAGGGTTCCTGCGCCACGCCTCCGGGACGTCACTGACGTTCGACCGGGCCGCGGCTTCGGGCGGCAAGGAGCGCACGCTGGGCTTCGTCACCGTGGTGCCGCTCAGCTCCGATGGAGAGAAGGGCCAGCCGACGTACTCGAACATGCCCACCACGCCCCTGGAGTTCCTCCAGCTCGTCGCGGTGCCGGGCTCATTCCGCGAGGCGCAGGTGACGATTCCGGGCACGGCCTTCCCCAGGGCCAATCAGACGTACCTGGTCATCTTCCAGGCCGTGCGGCTGGGCGGCGCGGAGTCCGACAACCTGTTCATCGGCAGCGCGCTGCTCGCGGGCACCGCCGACGTGGGCATCATCCGGACGAACTGAGCCGCGCACGGTGGCGCCTCGGCGCGGGCTCACGTGCATGGCGGGGCTATCGATGGGCGACCTGAACAGGGGCTGAGCCGGGCCCCTGCTTCCGGAGGTCGTGAAGGCGCGCGCCAGGGACAGCGTCTCTACAAGAGGCCGTCCTGGGCGCCAGCGGAGCCAGCACCGCCGCTCTGCCAGGAGAGTCGTCGCGAGAGGGCGACACTCCCTGGGGCAGGAGCGCCGCCGCGCTGGAGTAGACACCCTCGTCGCGGTCCACGGACCTCAACCAACGGAAAGAAGTCCGCGAGGCGAAGCACCCACGCACCGGCGCCCACCAGCAACAACGGCCACCAGGGATGGTTGGCTCGACGCTCGATCGGTAGCGCTCACTCAGCCCGCTTCGATATCCAGGTCGATGCGCCCCGCCAGCTTGAGGCGCAACAGGTGCCCCGCGAAGCGCTCGGACTCCTCGCGACCGAGGACATTACGGAACGTCGCCCCCTCCGCCAGCTCCACCTCGAGCACGGCTCCGCGCTGGAGGAGTCGGAAGAAGTCCTCCCCTCCTCCCGGGCGCGGCACGGCCAACGGCAACATGCCCTTCACCGGAAGCACCTCCCCCGCGTCGCGCACGCGCGCCACCAACGCGGAGGCATCCGGCCTCACATCCGAGGGAGCCACCCCCTCGTCGGGATAGAGCGGCGCGGGTGGCAGGGCCACGTCCTCCGTGGAGTCATCCAGGAGGAACCCGTACCGCGACGGAATCCTCCCCGAGAAGAGCAGGCACAGCAGCACGGGCGTGTCACCCGACACGCGCTCGACATGGAGGATGGAGCGCTCCGCTCCCACGCGGCGCAAGAGCAACGTCAGACGCGGACGCTGCACCGCCAGGTGTCGCTGCACCCGGTCCTTCAGCGTGGAGCGAATCTCCGCGAAGGCCGCCGAGTAGCCCGCCTCGGACTCCGCCTCACGCGCCGCGAGCGCCTCGCGCGTCTTCGCCAGCTTCTCCTCGGCATCGCGCAGGAAGTCCCCCGCTGACGCCGATGCGGGCACCAGCCCCGGCTCCGTGGACGCCGTCGGCTCCAGGCCCGCCGCGCGCACGGCGCCCAACAGGAAGGAGCCCTGTTGATCCAACCGCTCCCGCTCCTCGCGGAACCGCGCGACGGAGGCCGCGTGCTCTCCCTTCAGCTCCAGCCACGCCTCATAACCCGACTCGAGCGTCTCCAACGCCCGCAGCCGCGCCAGCGCCGTCTCCGGCCCCGTCGCCGCGCTCACGGGCCCCAACACCCCACCCTTCGTCGTCTCACTCACGGCGGCGGAGTCTACACCCTGCCCGAAGCGGGGTTTCACGCGTCGACGCCAGGCCCGAGGCCCGCTCGGCCCCTCGCGCTCCAGAAACACGAAGGCCCCCACCCGACGCCGACTCGCGGCACACGGATGGAGGCCCTCACATCACGACAAGGTCCGCGCGGTGCGCTCGGACACTACGCCGTGCGGGACACGGGCGACTGCGCGCCCTGGGAAGGCGTCGTCTCGCCCTTGCCCAGCGTGTTCGTCAGGTACTCCTGGCCGCTCTGCAGCCGCTGCTTGAGGTCATCCCGGAGCTGGTTGCCCGGCTTCGGGGCCAGCAGCAGGCCCAGGCCCGCGCCGACCAGGATGCCCGCCGCGAACGCGCCCAGCACCGGCAACACGTCCTCCGCCGCGCTGCGACGGCTCTCCAGACCGATGAGGTTGAGCAGGTCGTCCTTGTCCATCTTCTTCAGGGAGTTCAGGTTCATTCGTGACTCCAACCAGGCTGTTACGTCGTGGGGAGATGAGACAGCGAAACGCTAGTAGGACGGCGGGCGCGGAGTCCCGGCGACGGACGCATCCGCCGACGCGGAGCCTTCCCGCGCGGGCGAGCCCATCACGCTCCGCCCCGTCTGATAACCCTGGAAGGCCGTCTCGGCCATGCCCAACAGTTCGTCCTTCACCAAGGGCAGCGCCGCCAGCCGCACGCCCAGCTTGAGGATGCGCGCGGTCAACGGCGTGAAGAGCCCGCCACCCAGCACGTAGCCCACGCCAATCGCGGCCGCCAGCATCCCGTACGGATTGCGCTCCACGCGGCCCCGCAAATCCAACGTCTGTCCCAGGTCACCCACCGCGCCCCTCGCATCGCTCCAGAGCTGCTGCGCCTCCGAGCCAATCTGGTCCACCCGTTGGCCGAACCCGGCGTCCGAGCCCTGCTCACGGGACGAAGGGTTGCCGTTGCCTGAAGCCCCTGGATAGTTCGTCATGAGTACCCTCTCTTCAGCGACGCGAGGCGATGCGTCCAACAAGGAAGCCCACGGCCACCGCGCCCAACAGGCACGTGCCGGGATTGGCGCGGATGAAGCTCACCACGCGGTTGTTCATGTCCACCAGGTTCTGCCGCGCCTCATCAATCTGGGGCACCACGCGGTCCTGGAGCTGACGGGCCCGGTCGGCCACCTGCTGCGGATTCATGTCCATGAAGGTCTTCTCCTCGGTTCAGTCAAAAGGTGAAACCACGAAGTCATCGGCCCGCGTTCAGCGACGCGAGCCCAAGAGGAAGCCCACCGCGAAGGCCGCGGCCACGCACTCGTGCGGATGGCGGCGCACCCACTCGCGCCAGTCGGCGGCGACCGCCACCTCCTCGCGCAGCGCGCTCACCGACGTGGCCAGCTCCTCGCGCGTCCGCTCGATATCCTGACGCAGGGTCGCGCTGGTGCGGGGCCCCGCCGTCTTCGGATGTCCATTGCTAGCGCCCATTCGAAAGTTCCTTCACAGGGGCCGGTGCCCCCAGGGCCGCCATGCTCCTCGACAGCTCATCCGTTGAGTCATCCATCATCTTCCGCGCCTTCAGCCGTTGCATCGCCCAGGCGATACCACCACCACCCGCCACCAGGTTGAGCAACGACACCGCGCCGAGCGCTCCAGCCCACCCCAGGTACGCGGACAGCACCGCCGCGAGCGCGCCGCACGCGAAGGCGTACCCCACCAGGATGAAGGGCACGAAGGCGGCGATCATCGCCACGTTCATGCCCGTGGCCTTCAGGTCCTCCGCGAGCTCCAGGCGTGCCAACTGGAGATGCTGCGTCACCAGCCGGCTGAAGCTGTCCGCCATGCGGCCGACGAGCGCGGCCAGGCCACGCTCCGTCTGTTCGCTCCCCACGTGCATTCACTCTCCGGCCGGCGCTCACGTCCTTACAGAAGTGGCGCCAACCTAGGCACCCCTGCCCTCCGGGACAACCTCATCCCGGCGTTTCTGTCCGGCGTTCGCAAGCGTCGGCCAGTCAACGCGCCCGCCGGTCCCCCACGCTACCCGATGAGCTCCACCGGTGGAGAGAGGGGAGACGTCGTCTGGGCGATGGGCGCCGTGAAGCGCAGGACGAGCGGCAGGTGGTCGGATGCAATGCGGCTGCGCTCCGTCCGGTGAGGGTGGATGGCGAGCGGCTTGACGCCCGAATCCACGTAGATGCGGTCCAACCGCAGCACGGGCCACCGCGTGGGGTAGGTCCGAGCAGGCGTCCCCAGCTCCAGCGCCGCGTCGTGGATGGCCTGGCGCACCAGCGAAGGCACCGCGCCGTTGCCCCAGTAGTTGAAGTCCCCGCACACCACGGCCGGGTCCTTGCGCACGGCGTCCCGGAGGATGTCCGAGCCCAGGAGCAACGCCTCCTGACGCCTGCGCTCCGACACCCGCAAGCCCAGGTGGAGAGAGAAGACATGGAGCTGCTGTCCCCCGCCCAGGTCCAGATCGCATCGCAGCGCGCCCCGAGGCTCGCGCCGCCCCACGCTCAAGTCGTAGTTCTTCGAGTGGAGGATGGGCAGCCGCGTGAGGACGGCGTTGCCGTAGCGCCGGCCGTTGCGCACCACGTTGGGGCCAAAGGCCATGTGCATCCCGAGCATGTCCGCCAGGTGTTCGGGCTGGTCCTCACGCGAGGTGCGCGCACGGAAGTCACCCACCTCCTGGAGCGCGACGATGTCCGCTCCGACTTCCCGGAGCACCTCACCCACGCGGCCCAGGTCGAACCGGCCGTCCGTCCCGATGCCGCTGTGGATGTTGTAACTGACGAGCGTCAGCTCCACGGAGCGCGGCTAACCGTGGAGGGGATTGAGGCGCCGCGCCGCCAGGCGGACCGCCTCGAAGGGCAGCGCCGCCAGCCGCGCCACCGCCTTGGCCACATCCCCCAGTCCGCCGCGCAGCGTCTGCAACTGACGCCCCGCTTCGTCGAAGAGGTCCGGCAGTCGGCCGCGCGGAGGCTGCTCGCTCGTGGGCGGCAGCGCGCCAATGGGCGTGGTGCCCCCGATGACGGGCTCCACCTCCCCCTTCGACGCCACCTTCTTGTTCTTGTCCTCCCGGAGCTTGTCCTCGCGGGCGGCGCGCTTCGACGCCGCGCGAGCGGGCATCGACGTGCCGTGGGAGAACTTGCCGTCGGGTTCCTGGCGGGCCAGCTCCTCCAACTGCGCCTCCATCTGTCGCGCGTGGAAGATCTCCTCCGTCTCGGAGAAGGACTTGCCGTAGTGGACTCCTTCGCGCTCCGCCAGCTCTTCGGTCTGCGAACGGGATTGAGCGAGGTGCTCCTTGTCCCGCCGACGCATGCTGCGGCTCTGCGGCAGAGTCTTCGGCGCCTGGAAATGGTCGAAGCTATAGGGACGAGGCATCCGCGAGTCTCCAAGAGTAATTGGGTCCAAGCAGAAGCTAGGAAGCCTGGAGGCGCGCCGGTACGGCTTGACGCCATGGCTGACAGTCGGCTGCCTGCTCTCCAGCCCGCCGGGCCGCGATTCCAGGCCCCTGCGACGTCCAAGTGCCGACAATGTCAGGCGTGCGCCGCCCGCTCGGAGACCGGGCAGCGGTGCGGGGCCGAGCAGGCACCCCAGCGGGCGCTCCTGGGGAGAGGAGCAACCGTTCGACACCTCGAGTTCCCGCCCTGGGAAGAGTCCGGGACTTCGTGGTGTAAAGAACGGCTCATGGCTCCGCACCCCGCTCGCTGGTTGAATTCCGCGCCCTCCCACGCGCTGCTCGCTCTGCTCGCCCTTGGCGCGAAGGCCCAGGCCGCCGAGCCCAAGCCCGGCGACCCGGTGTTGGTCTCGGTGCGGGGCATGGCGGGGATGCCCACCGGCACGCTCGCGGGGCGCCCGCTGCGCTTCTTCGCGTGGGGGGATGGCTTCCTCGCGGTGACAGGGCTGCCGGTGGAGCTGGCGCCGGGCAGCGCGCTGGCGCAGGTGGTGGGCCCGTCCTCGCTGGGCGGCGCGCCGCTGGAGCTGACCGGGAGCCTGGACGTGGTGGAGCCGGGCTATCCGTCGCGCGAGCTGCGCGTGTCCGGCAAGTACGTGGCGCCACCGGCCTCGGTGAAGGCGCGCATCGTCGCGGACCGGAAGGCCTTCGCGGTGGCGTTCTCCCAGCCCTTCAGCGCGCCACACTTCGCGCAGAACTTCGTCTGGCCCCGGCAGGACCGCATCACCGCGCCCTTCGGAGACCGGCGCACCTTCAACGGCAAGCTGTCCAGCCAGCACTTCGGCGTGGACATCGACGGGGACCCGGGCGCGCAGGTGACGGCCAGCAACGAGGGCACCGTCGTCATGGCGCGCGACAACTACTCCTCCGGCAAGACGGTGCTCGTGCACCACGGCGGAGACCTCTTCACCGCGTACTTCCACCTGTCGAAAATCCAGGTGAAGAAGGGCGACAAGGTGCAGCAGGGGCAGGCGCTGGGCCTCGTGGGCAGCACCGGCCGCGTCACCGGCCCCCACCTGCACTGGGGCGTGAAGGTGGATGGCATCTGGGTGGACGGCGAGTCGCTGCTGCGCCTGGACTTCTTCCCGCCCACCGCGCCCGCCGTGGCCAGCGGAGACACCGCGCTCAACAACCCCTGAGCGCGGGCCCCTTGAGCTCGGCCCGACAGCGCTCGCGCGAGGTCAGCGGTCGTTCCACTTCGGCGGGCGCTTCTCCATGAACGCGGAGACGCCCTCGCCGGCATCATCGGCCAGCACGTTGAGCGACAGCTGCGACGCGAGGAACTCCAGCGCCGCGGGCAGGGGCAGGTCCTCCGCCGTGAAGAAGGCGCGCCGGCCCAGGGAGAGCACCGCCTGGCTCTTGCCGGCCAGCTTCCCCGCCAGCGCCGCCACGGTGGCATCCAGCTCGGCTGGCGGCACCACGCGGTTGAGCAGGCCCAGCGCCAGCGCGTCGCGCACGGGGAGCCGGTCTCCCGTCAGCACCAGCTCCAGCGCCCGCTTGCGGCCCACGTGACGCTGCAGGAGCGCCATCATCATCATCGGGAACAGGCCCACGTCGATTTCAGGCGTACCCAGGTCCGCGCCCTCCACCGCGACGGCCAGGTCGCACGCGAGCACCAGACCCAGGCCGCCCGCCAGCGCGTGCCCGTTGACGCGCGCCACCGTGGGCTTGCGCGCCTCCTGGAACCGGCTCAGCAGCTTGCCGTAGGAGCGGCGCCCCTCGTGGGTGGCGAGGAAGCCCCCGTCGCCCACCATCTGCCCCAGGTCTCCGCCCGCGCAGAAGACCTTCTCGCCCGCGCCGGTGAGCACCACCACGCGCACGGCGGGGTCCGCATCCGCGCGCTCCAACCCGTCCATCAACGCCTTCACCACCGTGGGCGACAAGGCGTTGCGCGCCTTGGGCCGGTTGATGGTCAGGGTCGCTTGGGGGCCTTGGACTTCGTAGAGGACTTCTCCGACGACGGCTTCTCCGGCTTCCATGCGGCGCTCTCCGCGCCTGGCGACGCGTCCGCCAGCACGCCATGAAGGAAGGTATCGGCGATCTGCGCCTTCGCCCGCTCCAACGCCTGCGCATCCCGTGAGTCCGCAAGCCCCGTCACGAAGGCCGTCAGCCCCATCTCAATCGCGCCGAACAGCAGGGCGGAGGACAAGAGCGGGTCCGTGTCCGCGCGCAGCTCTCCCGCCTCCTTCGCCCGGATGAACAGCTCCGAGCTCAGGCGGATGGCGTCCACGAAGGCCGTCTGCCGGTTGATGCGGGAGCCCGCGGGACTCCGGGCAATCTCCAGGATGAGGACCTTCACCGCGCGCGGGTCCACCCGGTACGCCTCGAAGGCCACGTCCACCACGCCGTGCACCTTGGCCGAAAGCGGCCCCTCCCCCTCCACCACCGCGCGCACGCGCGTGACGAAGCCGCTCCAACCCGTGTCGAACACGGTCTCGAGCAACTCATCCTTGTTCTTGAAGTAGTGGTAGACGAGGCCGTAGGCGACTCCCGCCTCCTTCGCCACGTCAGCAATCCGGCAGCCGTGATAGCCCTTCCGGGCGAACACGTCGATGGCCGCCCGAAGGATGGTCCGGCGGCGCTCGCTCTCGCGATTCCCGTTGTCCGCCGCCGACTTGCTCTGGGCCACGACGTCCTCCACCGACTGGTTGATTCTTCAATCAGCCGGCGGGACCCTACGAACGCGGGCCCCCGGGGTCAATGGGTACTTCTCCGGGGGGCCCGCGCGAGACAGCGGACTAGAGCACGTCGCCCGTCACGACGGGCGCGGTGACGGACACCTTGTGCCCCTCGAGCTGGGCGGCGGTGTACGTGCAGGTGGCTTCCGTCTTCCAGACGACGGGCGCCGGGAACGGCCCGGGCTGCGGCTCCTGGGTGACGTCATGCTTGTCGCTGATGAGGTAGCGCTCCACGCTGTACGACGGGTACGTGAGCGGAATCTGCCCGGTGATGAAGGGGTCGACCTTCACCGGCCCCTCGGCGCCGCCGGTGCAGCCGTCCGACTCCGAGTTCTGGGCGATGTGGTTGTACCAGGGGTCCGACACCAGGAAGGTGGCGCCGGCCGAGCCGAAGTGGGTGATGTGGACGTTGGTCGCCGGAGGCGCCGGGGAGATCTGCCGCACGGTGTCCGCCTTGTCCAACTCATGGGGCACACCCGTCCAGAGGATGCGCTCCTGGACCCAGATGTTCGTGGACGCGTCATAGGTGCCGTTCTTGCCGTTCCACCGGCCATCGCCGTTGGTGTCGACGAAGCGCTCGCCCGGGTCCCACGTGCCGTTGTCGTTGTTGTCGACGAAGGGCTCGGTCAGGTCCACGAAGGCCTCGCCTGTGTCCCACTGGCCGTTGTTGTTGTCGTCGTCGAAGGCCTCTTCGCCCGTGGTGACGGCGATGAGGGCGACCAGGTTGTCGCGCGGGTTGTTGATGATGCCCGGGCGGATGGGGTCGGCGCGCTGGGGCTCCGGACGGTTGATGAACGGCTGGGGCGGGGTGTTGTAGGCCGCCAGCGGGCTCTGATCCCAGAGGAAGGGCTGCATCCACAGCGGGGCCAGGTACTCGCCGGTGTGGGTGGCGTCGTTGGTGGGCGTCCAGGAGAACTCGCCCGGCGCCACGTCATCCGGCAGCGGGAACGAGGTCTTGTAGAGGACCTCCGCGCTGCCCACCACGTCCGTGGTCGTCGTGGACGTGGGGCCGATGGTGCCCGCCTCGGTGAGGAAGGAGACCTGCGCGCCTTCGATTCCATCGCCGTTGCGATCAGCCACGTGGGCGAAGCAGCGCACCTTCACGCCGGCGATCAGGTTGCGCGCCTCGTCCCAGGCGCCAATGGCGTGGTGCAGACCGGACCCGTCACCGGACCACGAGCCGCACTGGAACGTGAACTGACGGGAGCTGGAGTCGGTGCCCGCGAAGCTGATGACCGGGGAGATGACCGACTTGGCCTCCGCACCCGTTCCCGCCGACGCGACGACGACCACCGAGGCGACGCGGCCTCCTCGGGCGACCACCTGCATGGAGACGATACCGTCGCCGGGGTTGGTCGTCCCCACCGCGGGAGAAATCTCGACACCCGGTACCGGTGACTGGAGGGTGAAGGTCACCTGCGTGCCGGCTTGCGCCATGCCTCGCGAGTCCACCGCGCGGAAGCGCAGGGTGGTGATTTCTCCCAGTCGCGGCCGAGCCGGAGACTGATCCACGAACTCAAGCGTGGCAGGAGCTGGCGAAGAGCACGCCAACAACACCATGCTCGTAAAGGCCACAAACGAGGCCAGACCCGGACGCATCAGCGACGACTCCTTGACGAAGAAGGAAGCGCGCTGTGCGCAAGCGGCGCACAGCGCATCTCCATCATCTTCCCGGTCAACCTACCGTCCAGTCAAGGACAGGACAGGAAGACCTCGGGGCCCCTTGCGTCCAACCAGGGGCCCCGAAGGTGCGATTCAGGCGACAGTGCCGCTGAACATCACCCGGGCGACCCCTAGCAGGCGGTCCACGTCCCGTGCGGTGAGGCCCCGGGCGCGCGCGAAATCAGAAAGAGGACGCAGCAGGTCCTCCGTCTGGGCAAGGGTCTGCTCCGTTCCCGTGAAAAGCTCTCCAAGGCTGACGCCGAGGGCGTTGGCCAGGGCGGCGAGCGTTTCCACGTGGGGCACACGCTCTCCACGCTCGATCATGGAAAGGAAAGAGACGCTGATCTGAGCCCGCTCCGCGAGCTCCTCCTGCGTCCACCGCTCCGGCCTCTGCGTACGAAGCTCGCGGATGCGCTGGCCGATTCGTTTTCCGAGATCCGACACGAAGTACTTCTCCTGGCTGCTTGGGGTTTGTGGAACCACCATGCACATGGGGTGATTCCTAGCCGCCCGAACCGAACGACCCGACACCGGCGACGCTGACATTGACATCGGAAAATTCCAACCGATTGTCACGCCGCAAAGTCACAACCCCTTCGATTCGCCAGCAGTCACACGCTGGTCCATACGACACGCCCAGTGTCTGCTGGGCGAAGGGCTTGAACTCTTGAGTTGTTTGATCTTGGTAAAGGGGCTGCACCAGAGCTTCGTACCGCACCCCGAGGCCAAATCCGAGCCTCAAACGCGCACCCGCGATGAGTGCCTGGGCCCGCTCGGCCGAGGGGATACCGGGCGTTTCCCGGGATACGCCGCCTACCAGGGCATCCAGAGGGCGCCGGATGGCATCTGGCCCCTGGGCGAAGGGAGATTCGCCGCTATCAATGGCGAGCTGGCGGGTGGTGAGGATGTCGTCGTAGCGGGCGTACAGCGCGGTGCCCTTGCCGTTGTCGATGGTGAAGTCCGCGCTGAGCTGGGTGATGCGACCGGACCGGGGGTCCATCCGGACCAGGCCCCCCGCGTTCAGCACGCCGGCGCTCACGCTGAGGCGCGCGAAGGTGTCACGCAGGACCGGCTCGGGGTCTCCCAGCTTGTTCGCGGCCGGAACATACCGCGTCAGGTCGAAGCCCTGGCCGATTCTCAGCCGGATGGGCTCCCGGACCAGGGCGCCCGTCTTGATGCGCAGGGACTGGTCCACCGCGAGCACGCCCTGGAGGAAACCCCGGGTGGAGCCGTCGAGCGCGAGCGGCACGGCGCGATCAATCTCGTCGTAGGGCTGGGCGAGCCCGTCCTCCTCGGCGCCCGCGGACGGCACCCTGCCCCAC
>NZ_JABXEM010000685.1:0-237 GCF_013372595.1 Myxococcus sp. AM011 | reverse complement strand
CGGCCTGGCGCAGCAGCGCGAAGAGGAAGCGCCGCATCTTCGGCGTCATGGGGATGACGACGGGTGGGCCTCCGTACTCCTGGAGCTGCGCCACGTCGACGAGGGACTCGCCGTCCGGGCTCTTCGCGGTGCGCGACACGCCGATGAAGGCCTCGTCGCCCTCCACGACGACGGAGATGGAGTTGCGTAGCGCGCCCGAGACGAGGAGGGCCTTCGTCCCGTTGAATCCGGCGAGCT
>NZ_JABXEM010000684.1:0-253 GCF_013372595.1 Myxococcus sp. AM011 | reverse complement strand
GAAGACGGGCTCCACAATCGCCTTGCGCATTCGATACACCTCTTTGCCTCGCGTCGTCGCCAGCTTCCGGGCCATCCGCTCCTTCGGGGTGAGTCCCGCGGGCGGACGGCCTCTGACTTTCGGTGGCCTCAGTGGTCACCCAAAACCGGCCAATGAAGGTCCCCTGAAAACCGGCCAAAGGGGAGGGCCGAGACGTTGACGCGCGGGTAGGACGTGGAGTCCGCCCGGGGAATGGGCAACGTCTTGAGCGACG
>NZ_JABXEM010000683.1:0-253 GCF_013372595.1 Myxococcus sp. AM011 | reverse complement strand
CCTCACGCAGCGTGGCGCGCCAGAATCCGGCTCGCTGCTGGACTCCGCGCGACCTGCAACATCCCTTCCCGGCAACCAGCGCGCTCGTCGCGACCGCGATCTCCATCAACCACTTCGCTCAGCAACACCTGGGCGCGCCGGTGCGACTGCGGATGTGGGGCGCAGAGGAGGGCGCCAGTCTGGTGCGGAAGGAGGACTGGGACGAGCTGTCCGACTGGGGCCAGGTGGTGCAGGCGCTGACGATAGGAGGCGA
>NZ_JABXEM010000682.1:0-254 GCF_013372595.1 Myxococcus sp. AM011 | reverse complement strand
AGCGGTGCCTCGAAAGCTGAGCGCGGACGCGGGCTACTTCTCCGCGAAGAATGTCCACTGGCTGGAGTCGGTGGGCGTCGAGCCATACCTCGCTACCGGCCGCCAGAAGCATGGGGACGCGCCACCGCCTCAATGGTCACGTGAAAACCGGCCAAAGAGAGTCCCTTCAAAACCGGCCAAAGGAAGAGGACCGAGACAGGAGGACTCCTACCCCGCGGACTCGGAGGTCCGCAACTCCATGGCGCCCTTGGTGC
>NZ_JABXEM010000681.1:0-254 GCF_013372595.1 Myxococcus sp. AM011 | reverse complement strand
CCACCTTCCAGAGGAGGATGCTGCCGCTCATGAGCGAGGTGGAAAGACTCCTGGAGGAGGTCGTGGAGGTGTGCCCGAAGTCGGTGGCCGGCACCGCCAGGCAAATCCTCAAGCGCAAGGAGTCTCTTGGGCGTGATCCGGTTCGGTGGACAGGTTGACTACGCCGCTGCTCTTTCGAACTCAGCCGGCGCAGCGTAGCCGATTGCCGAGTGCATGCGTTGCTGGTTGTAGAAGACCTCGATGTAGTCGAACAG
>NZ_JABXEM010000680.1:0-318 GCF_013372595.1 Myxococcus sp. AM011 | reverse complement strand
ACGTCTGGCTCCACGCCGCTCCCGTCGCCTTCGACGCCTCCACCCTCGAAATCTGGGGCGCCCTCCTCCACGGCTCCAAGCTCGTCCTCGCTCCTCCTCACTCGCTGTCTTTGGAAGAGCTGGGCTCTCTGCTCGTCCGCGAGGGCATCACCTCGCTCTGGCTCACCGCTGCTCTCTTCGAGCAGATGGTTGCCACTCAGCCCGTTGCGCTTGCCGGTGTCCGCCAGGTCCTCGCCGGTGGTGACGTCCTTCCGCCGTCCCGCGTCCGCGAGCATCTCGCTCGCATCCCTTCGGGCCACGTCCTCGTCAACGGCTACG
>NZ_JABXEM010000679.1:0-321 GCF_013372595.1 Myxococcus sp. AM011 | reverse complement strand
CCCGAGCGACACCTTGGGTTTGGATGCCCGCCAAAGTGAGTGTGAGGGGGCGTCGGACCCAGTCATCCGCAATCTTGCGGAACTCGCGGTGGAAGATGTCGCCGGCCAACTGGCGGCCCTCCTCGGGAGTCAGCACACCCACGCGCACCAGGCGCTCCACCATCTCCGTCATGCGCTCCGGGTCTCGGGTGGCCGTCGTCTGGCTGCGGAAGCGCCAGAAGCGCACGCCCATGTCCGCGAGCACCTTCCGATTCAGCAAGAAGTCGAACTCGTCTCTTTCGGGTTGGAAGACCTGATCCTCCGCGAAGCGCAGCTGCGCTT
>NZ_JABXEM010000678.1:0-379 GCF_013372595.1 Myxococcus sp. AM011 | reverse complement strand
TAGCAAGGCGTGTCTTCCACGGGGAACTTCAGGTCGAGCTGGCGCAGCTTCGTGCGCTCGTTCACCGCGTTGGCGACGATGTTGCCCACCGTCACCAGTTGCACCTGGCCGATCAGGTAGCTCTGCGCGGTGGCGTTGTTGTCTTCATAGCGCTTGATGGTGGCCGACGCCGGCGCCACGGCCGAGAGCGCCAGATCTTCAGTCGAGCCGCGCGTGACGCCGATCGTCTTGCCAGCCAGATCTGCCGGCCCCTTGATCGACACATCCTTCGGGCCGTACACGCTCTTGGGGAACGGCGCATACGCCTGCGTGAAGTCGATCACCTTGGCGCGCTCGGCGTTCTTACCGAGGCTGGAGATGACGACATCCACCTTGCCCG
>NZ_JABXEM010000677.1:0-380 GCF_013372595.1 Myxococcus sp. AM011 | reverse complement strand
GTGCCATGGACGCGACGGAGGGCACCGCCGGGGCGATGGGTGGCACCACCGGGTTGATGGCGGGCACTCGAGGCGCCGTCATCGGCGGGATGCCCGGGACGGTGGCCGCGGCGGGAGGCCGGGGCGGCGCGTCCGCGGTGACGATCGCCGGCAACGACATGGTGGGCCGTGGTCCCGGACGCGGCGGTGGCGGCGAGGCCGGCGGCGGAGGCGCGGCGACCTGTCCGACGGCGAGCGTCGGAGGCGGCCGGGGCGTGAGGGCCGGACCCTGTGGCGCACCGGTGGGCGGCGCCGCGGCGGTGGCGGTGGGCCGGGTCAATCCGGGGGGCAGCGGTACCGTTGGCGGACGCGTGGCGGGAGACGCCGAGGCGATGCTCGGG
>NZ_JABXEM010000676.1:0-382 GCF_013372595.1 Myxococcus sp. AM011 | reverse complement strand
GGTTGAAGATGACAAGCTGACTGTTGCGATAGACCGGTTTTTTGACAGCGACAGCGGGCTGGGCAATCTGGAAGATGTCGATCTGGGCCTGGATATCGAACCGGCCGATGGCAAGGAAACCACGCTAGCTACACAGAATGACGCTGACGATGCCCCGGTGGTGCGCTTCGTCAACAAGATGCTTATGGATGCCATCCGACTAGGATCATCCGACTTGCACTTCGAGCCCTATGAAAAGATCTTCCGCGTACGTTTGCGTACCGATGGCATCCTGCACGAAGTCGCCAGACCGCCGATCCATTTGGCAAACCGTATTGCTGCGCGTCTGAAGGTCATGGCCAGCCTCGATATTTCGGAACGACGCAAACCGCAGGACGGAAGC
>NZ_JABXEM010000067.1:0-41705 GCF_013372595.1 Myxococcus sp. AM011 | reverse complement strand
CCAGCACGCCCAACCCCGCCCACTGCCACAGCTCCAGTCCACCCCAGGAGCCCTCCGGCACCGGCACGGGCAACGGTGGCGCGGTCCCCGCCGCCGCCTCTGTGGGCGCGGCGGACAGCAACGACAGCAGGGTGCTTGAACGAACCATGGCTCGGACCTCTCGTGGCGGGACGCGTGCGAGCGGGAGCGCACCGGACGGTGTGCCCTCGCGGATGCCTCCACCCTCGGGTGAAAGTTTGAGGTCAAACCTACTAGCGGTATGCGCCGGTTCGGTCCAGCAACTTCTCCGGGCCTGGGTGCCCCACGGCCCACGGGGCACGAAGCGCGACGGCGAGCGAGCTACGGCTTGCCCGTCGGCGCGGGGGGCGTGGGCTTGGGGAGCCGAGAGATGTGGCTCGCGGCAATCCGCCAACGCCCTTCCCGCTTGATGAGCGTGTCGGTGAAGCGGAAGTCCGCATCGAAGGTCGAGCCGCCGGAGACGCCCTTGACGGAGGTGATGCCAATCACCACCGCGGTGTCGCCGTAGAAGCGGACCTTCATGTCGTGGTTGCGGAAGACCTCGTAGCGAGGCTCCTTCGCGCGGACCTCGGCCAGGGTGGCGGCGCGGTCCGTCACGTTCCCCGCCGAGTCCATCTGGGTGAAGCCGTCCGCGAGGAAGCCCTCCAGGAAGGCGACGTCACTCTTCCGGAAGGCCTCACATGCGGCCTGGAGTCCATCGAGCACGGCCTTCTCCTCCCCGCTCGGAGAGGCCGCGACGGACGGAGAGGACAGCGCGAGAACCACGAGCGTGAGCATCGACTTCAACATGGAGGGCCCTCCTGGGAAGGCCCCTGGCGTACAGGGGATGGCTCCTGCTGTCGAACCGTCGTTGCTCCTTGAAGTCCAGGCGTCGCTCAGTCGTCGCTCGAGGCCCGCTGACGCAGCACGAGCAGCCTGGGCTCGGTCATGTCCTCGATGGCGTACTTCACGCCCTCGCGTCCCAGCCCGGAGCCCTTCACGCCCCCGTAGGGCATGGTGTCGACGCGGAAGCTCGGCACGTCACCCACCACCACACCGCCGACCTCCAGTTCGTCCCACGCCCGCATCGCGCGCGACAAATCGTTGGTGAAGAGGCCGGCCTGCAAGCCGTAGCGGCCCTCGTTCACCATGCGAAGGGCCTCGGTGAAGGACGTGAAGGGCTGGAGCAACACCACGGGCCCGAAGGCCTCCTCCGCGCAGAGCGGCTCGTCGGCGGGCACGTTCTCCACCACCGTGGCCTCCAGCAGCGCGCCCTTGCGGCCACCGCCCGTGAGCACGCGAGCCCCGCGCGCCACCGCACCCTGAATCCAGCCTTCGAGCCGCCGTGCCGCGGTCTCGTCAATCATGGGACCGAGCGTCGTCGCCTCGTCCCGGGGATTGCCCGCGCGCAGTGCCCGGGCCCGCGTGACGAGCCGCTCCTTGAGCGCGTCGTAGTGCGACACGTGCACGAGCACGCGCTGCACGGAGATGCAGCTCTGCCCCGATTGGAAGAAGGCCCCGTGCGCCACCCGGTCGGCGATGACGTCCAACGAGGCGCCGGGCTCGCGGTCCACCACGCAGGCCGCGTTGCCGCCCAGCTCCAGCACCACCTTCTTGCGTCCGGCGCGGGCCTTGAGGTCCCAGCCCACCTTCTCCGAGCCGGTGAACGACAGGAGCTTGAGCCGCTCGTCCTCGATGAGCGGGCCGATGTCCGCGAGCGAGGGGGTGATGACGGAGAAGGCGCCTTCGGGCAGGGCCGTCTCCGCGAGCACCTCCGCGAGCAGCATCGCGCTCACGGGCGTGCGGTCCGACGGCTTGAGGATGAAGGGGCACCCCGCGGCGATGGCGGGAGCGACCTTGTGGGCCACGAGGTTGAGCGGGAAGTTGAAGGGAGTGATGAGAGACACGGGCCCCACCGGCACGCGACGGGTGAAGCCCCGGTAGCCCTCCGCGCGCGGCGACACTTCCAGGTCCATCACCTCGCCACCACCGCGCACCGCCTCCTCGGCCGCGGCCTTGAAGGTCTCGATGAGGCGCGTGACTTCTCCCCGGGCGTCGCGCAGGGGCTTGCCCGCCTCGATGCAGAGCACCTGGGCCAGCTCCTCCGCGCGCTCCTGGAAGCGGCGCACGCAGTGCTCCAGCACGGCCTGACGCGCGTGGGCTGGCAGCTTGCGCATGGGCTCGGCGGCGCGCACCGCCGACGCGATGGCCTCCTCCACGGCGGCGGCGTCCGCGAGCGCGACGCGCGTCACCACCTCCCCGGAGAACTTGTCGACGACGGGAAGGGCCGCGTTGGGTTGGCGGGGCCGGTTCGCCAGATAGTACGGGTAGCGTTCAGCCAACATGGAGCACCTCGATGTCCTTGTCCCCGACGCCGAGCGCGCGGGTGTTGTCCGAGTAGTCGATGGGCAGGTCGATGACATGCACGCCGCCCGCCTCGAGGCTGCGCGCCAGCGTGGCGCCGAACTCCGACGCGCTCGTGGGCCGGTGGCCCTTGGCGCCGTAGGCCTCCGCGTAGCGGACGAAGTCGGGGTTGCCCAGGGCCATGCCGAAGTCCGGCAGGCCCATCTCCCCCTGCTTCCAGCGAATCATTCCGTAACCATCGTCGCGCACGACGATGACGACCAGGTCCAGGCCCAGGCGCACCGCCGTCTCCAGTTCCTGCGAGTTCATCATGAACCCACCGTCTCCGCAGACGGCGACCACCTTGCGACGAGGATTCACGAGCTTGGCGGCAATCGCGGACGGCAGCCCCGCGCCCATCGTCGCCAGCGCGTTGTCGAGCAGCAGCGTGTTGGGCCGCCGCGTGCGGTAGTAGCGGGCGAACCACAGCTTGTACATGCCGTTGTCCAGGCAGACGATTCCGTCATCCGGCAGCGCGCGGCGCACCTCGGCCACCAGCCGCGCGGGGTAGATGGGGAAGCGGTCATCCGCGAAGCCCTTCGCGAGCTGCGCCTCCAGTCCGGCCCGAGCCTTCTCGAACGGCGCGAAGTCCCAGTTCGTGCGCGAGCCCAGCCCCTCGGCGATGCGCCACACGGCGTTGGCGATGTCGCCCGTCACCTCCAGCTTCGGGAAGTAGACCGGGTCGACCTCCGCCGAGGAGAAGTTGAGGTGAACGACGGCGCGGCGGCTGTCGCGCATGACGAAGGGCGGCTTCTCGATGACGTCATGGCCCACGTTGATGATGCAGTCGGAGGCTTCAATCGCGCGGTGGACGAAGTCGCCGTCGGACAGCGCGGCGGTGCCCATCCACAGCGGGTGGGACTCGTCGACGACGCCCTTGCCCATTTGAGTGCTGGAGAAGGGAATGCCCACCCGGTCCACGAGGACGCGGAGCATCTCCGACGTGAGCTTCCGGTTGGCGCCCGCGCCAATCATCAACAAGGGACGCTTCGCGGAGGCGATGGTCTCCACGGCCTGGGCGATGGAGCTCTCGTCCGCCACGGGCCGTCGCCAGGCGCTGGGGGCCAGGAGCGAGGCCTCGGTGGAGTCACGCGCCACGTCCTCGGGCAACTCCAGATGCGTGGCGCCGGGCCGCTCCTCCTCGGCGCGTCGGAAGGCCTCGCGCACCGCCGACGGGATGTGCTCCGCGGAGACGAGCGTGCGCGTCTGCTTGGTGAGCGGGCGCATCATCCCCACCACGTCGACAATCTGGAAGTGGCCCTGCTTGCTCGCCTTGATGGGCTTCTGCCCGGTGAGCATCACCATCGGCATGGCGCCGAGCTGCGCGTACGCGGCGGGTGTGACGAGGTTGGTGGCGCCCGGCCCCAGCGTCGCCAGGCACACGCCCGCGCGGCCCGTCAGCCGCCCCCACGTCGCCGCCATGAAGCCGGCCGCCTGCTCATGTCGGGTGACGACCAGGCGCAGGCCGGAGGCGCGCATCGACTCCAGCAGGTCCAGGTTCTCCTCTCCGGGGAGTCCGAAGACGCAGCGCACGCCCTCCGCTTCGAGTGCTTTGACGAACAGGTCCGAGGCCTTCATCGCAGTCCTTCCTTCCGTGACAAGGGAAGTTCTACGAGCCAGGGTCGATTCGTACATTCGTTTGTTCACATGGAGTCGATAGGCACCATCTATGATGGCCCCATGGAGCTCCGGCACCTGCGCTACTTCACCGCCGTCGCCGACACGCTGCACTTCGGCCGTGCCGCGCGGCGGGTCCACGTCTCCCAGCCCACGCTGTCGCAGCAGATCCGCCAGCTCGAGGAGGAGCTGGCCACGCCGCTCTTCGAGCGCGCGCGGACCGGAGTGCGGCTGACACAGGCCGGGGAGTTGTTTCGCACCTACGCCTCGCGGGCCTTGGAGGACGTGGATGCGGGGCGGATGGCGGTGGGCGCGCTGCGGGGGTTGGCGACAGGCGCGCTGCGCGTGGGTTATCCGCCGAGCATGCGGGGCCTCGTGGTGCCGGCGCTGGCCTCGGTGCTGCGTCGCCACCCGGGGCTTGTGTTGAGCGCGGAGGAGGCGGTGGTGCGGCGGCTGGAGCGGCGCCTGGCGGATGGAAGGCTGGACGTGGGGCTGGGGTATTCGCCGGCCCGCTCGCCGGACCTGGACACCGAGCCGGTGTTCGACAGCCGGCTCGCGCTCGTGGTGTCGCGAGGGCATGCGCTCGCGTCGGCGGAGTCGGTGGGGGCGCGTCAGCTCGCGAGCGAGCCGTTCGCCCTGCTCTCTCCAGGGCTGCGCGTGCGCTCGCGCGTGGATGCGTACTTCGCGACGCTGCGACTGTCTCCGCGCATCGCGCTCGAATCGAACGCGGTCGCCACGGTGCTGGCCATCGTCCGCGCGGGCCTGGCCGTCACGGTGCTCCCCGAGCCCCGGCTCGCGGACGTGGAGCGACTGGTGGTGAAGCGACTGGCGCCCGCGCCCCGCTCGGAGCTGGCCGCCCTCCTCTGGCGCAAGGGCGCGCCCCGCGCTCCCGCCGCCGAGCTGTTCGCCTCCGAGGTCCACACTCGCGCGAAAGAAACCGGCGACTGAGTGGAGCCACTTCAACGCACAACCAGATGGTTGACTGTCACGATGCCATCGCTATGCTCAACGAAACGGTTGAACGTCGTCCGGATGTCCCGTGGCGACGCACTCCATTCCCGAGGGAACGATGCGAATCCCCTTCTGCAGTCTGTTCGTCGATGACCAGGAAAAGGCGCTCAAGTTCTACACGGAGAAGGTGGGCTTCGTGGAGAAGGTGAACGTCCCGGCGGGGGGGGCGCGGTGGATAACGGTGGTCTCCGCCGAGGACCCCGAAGGCACCCAGCTCGTCCTGGAGCCGAACCAGCATCCAGCGGCGGCGACGTACCAGAAGGCGCTCGTCGCCGACGGCATTCCCGCCACGGCGCTCATGTCCTCGGACATCCAGAAGGACTATGAGCGCATGAGCGCGCTGGGCGTGGTGTTCCGGGTGAAGCCCATCCAGATGGGGCCCGTCATGGGGGCCATCTTCGAAGACACCTGTGGAAACCTCATCATGCTCAACCAGGTCTGAGGCAGGGCTCCGGGGGCGCACGTCGCGCCCCCGAGAAGGCCAGGCCATGGCAGCATCGCGACGATGAAGCGAATCGTCGTCCCTCTCTTGTTGCTCGGCACCGCTTGCCACGCTCCATCCACGAGGCCGCGTGTCTATGCTGCCACGTCCATGGAGGAGTTCATGAACGTAGGGGACCCAGAGGGACCTCTCGACAAGGACTCGATACGGCGAACCATCCATCTGAATCGCGGGCAGATCGTGACCTGCTACCGGCATCACCAGGTCGACCTCCCTGCGACGGGGGGCAAGGTCGTCATCCGCTTCGTCATCGCGACGAACGGCACGGTGTCGGAAGCAAAGGTCGCGACGACGACGACCCTCCATGATCCAGCGCTGGAGGCGTGCATCGTCGACAGCATGATGACGTGGAGGTTCCCCAAGCCGACGGAGACGCCTCAAGTCGTCGTCACTTATCCCTACATCTTCAAGCCAGAGTCACCGACAAAGCAGTGACCTTGACCAGCCCTGGTCAGTCCTGGATTTGTCTATTCCCGTCAGCTCTACTCCGACAGGCAACGAGTCAACCTGTGGAGGAACCCATGGCCAAGCAGCTTCTGACCTCTCTCGCTGTCGCGTCCATCTTCCTGACTTCCAGCCCGGCCAGCGCAAGCTATCGGGAGGCCGCTTACGTGACGACGCTCTACAGCGACGCCACCTACACGACAGTGGTCGGGCACATCTATCCCGATTGCGGGCTGCGCTACATCCAGTACCACCTCGTGGGCACCTACTCCTACTTCGGCACCGACGAGTTCGTCGGGTATTGCACCGAGAATGGCTGGGAGCCGCTCTGAGAGCGGGGGCATCCGGGCGCCAGATGAAATTGAATGAACACGGCGCCCGCCCATCGGTGGAATTGCCCCCATGCCCCGAGGCGAAGCTCCTGATGCTCATGCTCCCTGTCGCCGCGCCGAACCACCGCGCGCTCACCACCGTTCTCGCCGCAACCCTCCTGAGTGCATGTGCCAGTGGACGCATTGCGGCACGGGATGAGAGCGCGGAACGCATCGAGACGGCGATAGGAGTCCCCGCCCTCGAGGAGCCCTTCCCGGACGGCCTCCCCTTCTATGCCGAGAGTCCGCCCATAAGCGACGCGCTGGCGATGAACGAGGCAGAGGAGGAAGAGGAAGAATAGGCCGAGGAGCCGCCTCCCTCGGAGTTCATCGGCAAGGGCCATCCGCGCGGGAGCATGTGCACGCCAGCGAGCGATATTGGAACGTCAAGGGACTCCGGGAACCCAGCGTGCACCGTGATGCCTACCATCCGGTACATCTACGGCCCCGGGGCCTATCAGGGCCCGCGGCCGTGACGCGCGCTCCGGAGGCTCGCGAACGGCCTCCGGAGTTTCTCGTGGCGATTGGGCCGGCAGCGCATGTCTTTCGCCGCGGGAGACACGCTCAACGACCGTGATGTGGCTCGGAGTGTGGAGCGGGTGATGAGTGCGGAGCGGACTCTGGGCGAGGAGCAGGCTCCGAGTGCGGAACCGGCTCCGGGCGTGGCGCGGGCTCCGAGTGTGGAACCGGCTCCGCATGTGGCGCGGGTTCTGGACGTGGCGCGGGCTCCGCATGTGGCGCGGGTTCTGGACGTGGCGCGGGCTCCGCGTGCGGCATGGGCTCTGGGCGAGGCGCGGGCTCCGCGCGTGGCGCGGGCTGGTAGCCATCGGGCTTCGGCGCGTTATGCGTGGGAGTCTCGGGCCTCGGCGCGTTATGCGCAGGAGCCTCGGGCCTCGGCGCGGCATGCGGGGGTGAACCGGGCCTGGGCGGGGGCTGTTGTGGGCGCGGCATCGCCGAGCTCCCTCCCCTCGGTGTCTGCGGACCGCTGCGCGCCCGAGGCGGATGAGCCGTGGGAGGCGGCGCTATCCTCGACCGAGGCACGGCTCGCCCCGTCGTCTGCGCGACCCTGTTCGGCGCCGGGCCTCGGTTCCACTCGCCGACACGAGCCGGCACGCGCTCACCCACTCCCTGGGTCCGCCGGAGCAGCACTGGCACGCGCGAGCGGGGAACCACGAACTGGCCCACATGGGGACGCACGAAGTCGTTCACCCCCACGAAGTTCCACGACAAGCCGAGGTTGATGTCGATGCCTGGAGGACCCAGCGGCTGCCAGCCGACGAAGCCGTCCCCCCAGCGCCAGTCCACCCAGGAGGGTGCCCATTCATTGTCGGGCCACCACACCCAGTCGTTGGCCGCACTGAGGAACCAACGGCCATAGTGGAACGGCGCCCAGCCCCAGTTCCAATTCGTCTCGAACGTCCATCCCCAGTCGCTGTAGGTCCACTGGCCGCCGGTGGCGTAGGGAACGAAGTCGGAACCGACGATGGTCGGATTGGGGCGCCAGACCCAGCCGACGTCCGGGAGCTGTACCCATGTCCCGTAAGGCGACAGCGCGTCGTAGAACGTCGAGACGGAGTTCGTGGAGCTCGCGGTGACTTGCGGCCCGTAGGCGTCCTGGGCGCTCGCGCCGCCGAGAGGTACCAGGAGGGCGCTCGCGCCCACGCCTCCCATGCGCAGCCATCGCCAGGTTCGATGCCAGGACCTCATGTCTCCTCCTTCGGGGATGGAGGTACTGCCTCCTCGAAGGGTGAGGCTTCTCTCTCCAGAAGGGAGTGCCTCGTGCCGGCGCCGACAAGCCCTGGTTGCCTGTCGGCTTGCGTCACGCCATGGCCTCCAGGACGGGGCGTGCGCCGCGGCCAGGCCGCATTGGGCTCGCCCGCATGGAAAGCATGAAATTCATGTTAATATCGAATTTCGGCGCTCAGACTGAAGATGTCAGACGAGCGCTGTCGCGCCTTGCGCGGAAAGGCACCCATGTTCAAGCAACTCGGCAGTGTGCTGTGGATGGCGTCGCTTCTGGTGGGCTGTGGCAACCTGGAGCCGAAGCTGGAGGACGAGGCGTCCTTCGAGGCGTCGTCGGAGCAGGGCATCTGTGGCCTGGGCTGTCCGTCCGGTCAGTACCCCACGCGGTATTACTGCAACCTCGCGTGCAGTGCGACGTGCTTCTCCCCCAACGCGACGGACTGCTCGGCCGTACCGTCCTGTGGAAACATCTCGACGTGTGGCATTGGCTGTCCGACGGGGTACTCGTCCAACGGGACGTACTGTGACCTCAACTGCGGCTCGACGTGCTTCTCCAACAATGCGACGCGATGCGTGAAGACGTGCCCTCCCAATCCCTGCCCGGGCCTGCCGACGGGGAGCGTGGTGGACATGGGCTCCTCCGGAGGACTGCGCTACTTCGAGATGTACTACTCCTCCTTCACCAGCGGGAACCCGAGCATCGGGACGGCGAGCTTCAATTCGCTGAGCTGCGTCAACGGCTTCACCGTCGGGCAGATCTACTGCGACGGCTCGCCGGTGTCGGCCACCGTGACGTTCTCCAACACGCAGCAGATCAACATCACCATCCCCACGTCGGGTGTGGCGCGAAACTGCGTGGCCTACAGTTCCAGCACGAACACGCAGTACATCCGGTTCGACTTCGTCGCGCCCGCGAACTGAGCAGGGAGCCACGAGCCGGGGCGGGAGGTGCACCCTGCCCCGGCTGCGCCGTGCCTCCAGCGAAGCGCTTGGGCCCGGGGCCATCAATGATTCCCACCCGCCTCCGGCGCCTCGCGCACGGAACCCAGGGCCAGCGACAGCCAGCGCGCGCGACTGGCGTGTCCCGTCCTCGCTGGAGGGCCCCGTGTGGAAGCGGGGCCCTCGGAGATGCGTTGCTACGGGATGACGGCGAAGGGGACCACCACGAGATTGTTCGTCTCGTCCGTCTCGGCGACCCCGTTGTACTGGTCGACGGACAGGATGAGGTTGTAGCTGCCTGCGTCCAGCGTCGTGGGCAGCGTCACCGTCTGGGACACCGTATAGCTGGCCATCGGAGCCAGCGACGAGGTGCGATAGAAGGCCGTGAGGAGTGTGTCCCCCGAGCAGCACGTGGCGTCCGTGGAGAGGTACACGAAGTCAAAGGTGGACTCGGGCGCGCCGGTGTCCGCCGAGCTGTTGGTGACAGTCCACGACAGGGGGATGGACGTCCCTGCCCGGGCCGAGGCCGGTGCCGTCAGGCCGCCCGGGACGAGTTCGCTGGTTGTGAGGGTGATGGGCAGTGCGGTCCACCCGTTGTTCGTCTCGTCCGATTCGTAGAGCTGCTCGTAGAAGTCGCTCCGCAAAAGCAGGTAGTAGGTGCCCGCGGGAACGCCCGGCAGGCGCGCGGTCGTCGTCGCGGTGTAGCTGGCACCCGGGGCCAGGGAGCTGTTGCGCCCCTGGCTCGTCACTTCCTTGTCCCCGCTCCCATAGGTCGCATCCGTGGACAGGTAGACATGGTCATACCAGCCCGGTATCGCGGAGCCCGCGCCCGCGTTCGTGACGGTCCAGCTCAAGGGCACCATGCTCTGGCCCCCCGCGGCCGTGGGCGCCGTGAAGGCGGTGGGCTTCAGGTCGGGGTTCGTCACCGTGAGCGGAACAGCGCTCCAGGCGTTGTTCGCGTCGTCCTTCTCCCCCATGACGCCGGTGTTGTCGGCCCGGAAGAGCAGGTACCAGTCGCCGGCCGGCACCCCGGGCAGCGCGGCGGACTTCGTGGTGGTGTAGCTGGCGCCAGGCGCCAGCGTCGTGACGTGGGGCTCTTCAAACAGCAGCTTGTCGTCGTGGCTGTAGTACCTGTCCTGGGACAGGTAGACGCCGTCCCGCCACGTCGCCGGCGCGGGCTGCGTGCCCCCGTTAGTGACGGTCCACGTGAAGGACAGCGACTGCCGGGTCACCGCCGCCGTGGGCGCACTGAAGGCCGTGGGCGCCAGATCCGGGGCGAGGCTCGTGTCCGGCGCCCGCACGCAAACCACGCGCCCCTGGGCCGTCTTCGCTTTGTACAGGTTGCCGCCCGAGGACAGGTCGACGCCCATGGCATCGGTCGTCCAAAACAAACCGGTGGTCGCGCTCCAGAAGGACTCCGACGTCTTGAAGGCGAAGTACGCCGTCGCCAGGGTGCTGCCACTCACTGCTCCCAGCTCGGTGTCCGTAGGCAGCCGCCAGTCGCTGAAGCCGCCTTCGACCAGGTCGTGGCAGTAGTTCTCCGTCGAGATGTCCGGCCTGTCCGGCACCATTCCCTCGGTGTAGTCATTCAGGCGGGCGCCATCCGCGGCATCCGGCTGCGCGTTGCCCGCCAGCTCCGAGCCCCAGACGGCGGCGTTCCAGCTCTTCGACGCCACGGAGGCCTTGCTCCAGACCAGGCCGCTGGGGCGTGTGTCCATGCACCCCCCGCTCGCGGACACGAAGGTCTGCCCGCCATCCACGGGGATGCGGCAGGTGTGTTCGGGAGGGGGCGGCGCGCTGCGCACGCACACGGCCAGGTACTGGCCGGTGGCCTTGGAGGCGTAGTCACACGCACCGGACTGGAGGTTGCACACCACGGCGATGGTGGAGGTCACGCTCGTCGCGGTCCACGCATTGGCCGTGGAATAGGGGAAGTATGCGCCTGCCTTGGACGCGCTCGCGACGGTGAGCAGTTCATCCTCCGCGGGCAGCCGCCAGTCGCTGAAGCCTCCCTGGATGAGGTCATGGCAGAAGGCCGCAGGCGCGCTGTCCGCCCCCTCGGTGACGGGGTAGCCGCCCGGGTAGTCATTGAGCCGGCCGTAGTCACTGGCATCGGGAGCGGGACTTCCCGCGAGCGCCGAGTCCCACATGGCGTCGTTCCAGTTCATCGTGCTCGGGATGACGGCGAAGACGAGGCCGCTGCCGATGTCCTCACAGCCTCCGTTGGCCGACCGCATGAGCGGAGCGTCCGTTCCATACACGGGGCGGCAGCTGTAGCTCAGCGCCGGATCGGGCGGTGCGCCGGGCGCCGGGAGGTCAATGGCGATCTCCGCGCCCGCGAGCGGCAGCTTCAGCGCTCCCGAGCCCACCTCCATCCGCGGCGAGATGGGGACCGTAACCCCGGTCGCGTAGACCTTCACATCCCGGCTCGTCAGGACGTACGAAGTCGTCTCCGGCGCCATGCCCGGCGACGCGTGGAACTGGAGCGTGACTCCCTTCAGCCTCAGCTCGCGGAGCGAGACCTCGGAGCCGTCGTAGTGGGCCGGCTTCAGGCGCAGCGACCGGATGTCCTTCAGGTCGCGGTTCGTCAGCCAGCCGGTGAGCGGTGCCGTGGCAGTGGTTCCATACGCGCCGGACAGCTCCACCCAGTGATAACCCAGCGAGTGGACCTTGCCCTGCACGTCCGTGGCCGACACGTCCACGCGCACACGCCCGTGCGTGCTGCCGGCGGTGACGGCGGCCTCGAGGTCGAACCGGACGCTGTCGACGGAGCGCGCCACGGGCACGCCGGAGCCCTCGGTGACGGTCACCTGCGTGGTGGTTTCCCCCACCAGTCCGGATGTGTTGATGACCCGGGCCGTCACCGTGTACGTGCCCGCGATCTCATACGTGTGCGGCCACGCGTGGGTTGCCGGGTTGGACACGATGTAGAGCCGACCTTCCACGCGCCCGTCGCCCCAGTCGAGCTGCACCACGTAGTTCCCCGCGGCGTTGTGGCTTTCGTCCGGGTCGGTGATGCCGGGGAACAAGGAGACGGTGGCGCCCGCCACGCTCGTCGTCGCCGTGAGCGACGGCGCCGAGCACATGGCGACTCCGCCCACCCAGCCCACGCGGCAGTCCGGCTGGGTCTCTCCCTCAAGGGGGGCGGCGAGGAGCCGGTAGTGCGCCGGATCCGCGCGCTGGAGCATCCGCACGCCGAACTCTCCCACGCACGCTTCCAGCGTGGCATCCGGGTCCGGAACGTTGGCGAGGTACGCCGCCTTCTCCGTCTCGGTCCAGGTCCGCGAGGCGATGGCGTTCCACCGACCATACAGGTTTGGAATGCCGGAGAACACGCGCTGGACGGCGAGCGTCACCAGCCCGCGCAGGTAGCGCGCGTCCGGGTCGTTGTCATTGGCGTGGTACTCGTCGCTCAACGTGTAGCCGGCGGGAAACTCGTCGGGCTTCGCGTAGGGCGCGGACTGCAGGAAGACCTGCTGGTGGGCGCAAGCCCCGACAAAGCTGACGTAGTCGACGAAGTCATCGGGGGCCTGCTGGAAGAGCGAGTTGCCACCCTGCTCGACGGCGCTCGACAGCATCACGCCGAGCTGGTTGCCATGCCAGGGGGCGGCCTCCGGGTTCGGGGAAACCGGGCTCCCGCACTGGGGGAGGTAGTCGCAGACGCAGCCCATGGCACCGGGACTGGGGGGAAGGCACGGACCATAGGATTTCGCGAATGGGGCAGAGGAGTTGCCCTCGCAGTTGATAGGCCTCTCCGTATTGAAGGCTGAATGGCAGTACAGCTCGGTCAAGGGATTGTACTTGCAGCACTTCAACGTAGGTTCACCATTGCAGATCTTCTCGAAGGGAAGGCCCGGGTCGAAGAGCAGAATGTTGCTGTAGCTCCAGCTGAGCAACATGCAGCTGCCCTTCCAGATGATGTCCTTGTGGGAGCAGCCAGGCTCATTGAACCCACCGTCGCTGCACTTGTTGGCCTCCTTGACGAACATGGCCACGTCCCTGGCCCTTTCCATCCAGTCCATGACTTCGTGAGGCCAGGGCAGACTGCCCTCATCGGACGCGTCCAGGTCGGCGTACCCCGGCCCGGAGCGGCCGCCGAGCCCGGCCCTGGCCGTAGTGGCCGGAGCCGCTGGAGCCTCGGTGTCGGGGGCGGGCATGTCCGTGGTCGGCTGGCAGCCCAGGGCGCTCAGCAGGACGAGGACTGTCAGCGGGATATTTCGTTGGAGTTGTTGGAAGGGGGGCATGGGAGCCCCCATTTCTAGCGCACGGAATCACCCCGAGTGAGACCCGTTTGGCCTCCTCCCCCTGGCTTTCCTCGTGAGCCGGCAGGCGCTTCCTGTAGGGGCAAGTGACTGTCGATTCTGCGACAGTCGCCAGCGCGCGCGTGCTCTGACCGGGAGATGCTTGGTGGGTCATAGCCAAACCTCGCCCGGGACTTCGGCACGGCGAATCGCCAGCGAATCCTGAGCCGCTGGCAGTCTGTCAGGCCCAACGAACCTCATTCGTCGCGACGCTATCCATGACCACTCCCCACCCTGCCCCCATGTCTGTTCTGAGCGACGCCCAGGTCCAGCGATTCATCGAGGAAGGCTTTGTCCGACTCGATGACGCCTTTCCCGGACAGGTCGCGGACGCCGCGCGCGACATCCTCTGGCGCGACACGGGCTGCTCCCCGGATGACCCGGCCACCTGGACACGTCCCGTCATCCGGCTCGGCGAATATGCGCAGGAGCCCTTCCGACAAGCGGCCAACACCCCACGCTTGAGAGCCGCGTACGACCAACTCGTCGGCCCTGGGCGCTGGGCTCCTCGGATGAGCCTGGGCTCGTTTCCCGTCCGCTTCCCCAGCACCGAGAACCCCGGTGACGATGGCTGGCATGTCGACACCAGCTTCCCTCCCCCAGATGGAGGCACCGGCTCCTTCTTCGAGTGGCGCGCCAATGTCGCCTCACAAGGCCGCGCGCTCCTCATGCTGTTCCTGTTCTCCGACGTCGGAGAGCAGGACGCGCCCACGCGCATCCGCATCGGCTCCCACCGGCACATCGCGAGGCTCCTCGCACCGGAAGGCACGAAGGGACTGAGCTTCATGGAGCTCGCCCAGAAGCTCGAAGGAACCACCACCTGTCCTGAAGCGCTGGCCAGTGGTGACGCGGGAACCGTCTACCTGTGCCATCCCTTCATCGTGCACGCCGCGCAGCCCCACCGGGGCACCCGGCCACGCTTCATGGCCCAGCCGCCACTGTTCCCCTCCGGGCCCATGACGCTCGACGGCCACGCGGGTGACGACTTCCCCATCACTCAAGCGATTCGCCGCGCACTCAGCGAAGCCCCGTCGCGCTGACGAAGTCCGCCATCGACTCGACTTCGGAGAGCACGGACGCACGTCTCGCGGCGTTCGAACAGGGAGCGTGGAGCGACCCCCCGCGGGTCGGCTCCACGCTCCCCTCGAATCCCAACCGCAACGCTCAGCCCGCCCCGGACCCGCGCGTGGGGTGTGAGGAAACAAGGCGCGCTCCGGGGTGCATCTCCCTGGAGACACAGCCCGCGAAAAGGTGGCGCATTTCTCGCGAGCGAATCTCCTCCCGCGTCACAACCCCCTGGTTTCCCAGCGCTTCCGCCCCGAATCCTCCGGAGAAATCACGAGGGCGTCGCGTCCTTCATCACGCTGCGGATGCTCAAGTCCAACTGACTCTGCAGCACCCGAAGCAAGCTGCTGAGCCCCTGCGAGTCCTCCCCCAGGCGGGCAGCCAGACGCTGGCGCACATCATCGCGCAGTTGCTCCCGGGCCTGGGCCAGCCACCGCTTCACCGTGGAGCGGTCCACCTGGTACGCGCGGGCAATCTGCGCCGTCCCCAATCCTTCCACCAGATGCAGGCGCAAGAGCGTGCGCGCCCGAGGCTCCAGCGCCTTGAGCGCCTCCTGGAATACCGCCGCGAAGTCCTCGCGGTAGTGCTCCTGGATGAACCGCCGGTCCGCGTCCACCTCCTGCACGCTCGTTTCCACGAGCTTGGAGTCATCCAAGTCGAACGAAATCTTTCGCTCCCGCATCAGGTTGAGCGCGGTGCGCAGCGCGGCGACACGCAGCCATGCCAGCAGTGCGCCCTGTCCCTCGTAATCCACGATGCGCGGGGCTCGCTCGCCGCTGGGGAGAAAAAGCTTCACGCGCAGCACCTGGAGCGCCTCGTCCGCCACCGAGACGTCCAGCCCCCGGTGCAGCAGCGCCTTGCGGAGCTGCGGGGTATAGCGCGCCTCGAACTCCGCGAGCGCCTGGGTGTCGCCGCGCGCACAAGCCCGCGCGAAAGCCACATCGTCTTCATGGTCGGCGCCATTCATCGTCATGACCGCCCCCGTCGGTTATCGTCGCCGGCGAAATGGAATGCCTCGAGACGCGACGACTCTTCGCCTTCGCACAGGGTGAACTGGACGCCGAAGCGACGCGCCAGGTGGAACAGCATCTTGATTCCTGCGCCTCCTGTCGAGCACTCGTGGCGGAGGCGGCTCGCGCGGAGGACGGGGAGGCAAGCCCGGAGTCCCCACCTTCGTCACCCACCGGCGTGGCGCTGTCGTGGCTCGAACGAGGCGCCCTGATGGGTCGCTATGTCGTGCTCGAGCGCATTGGCGCGGGAGGCATGGGCGTCGTCCACGCGGCATACGACCCGGAGCTGGACCGCCGCGTCGCGCTCAAGCTGATTCGCATCGACTCGACGACTCCCGCGCACCTGGAGCGCGCGCAGGCCCGGCTGCTGCGCGAGGCCCAGGCCACCGCGCGCGTCATCCACCCCAACGTCATCACCATCCATGACGCGGGCCGCTTCGGCGAGCATGTCTTCCTCGCCATGGAGTTGGTGGACGGCACCACGCTGCGCGCGCACATCCGCTCGCGCAAGGGGCGCGGCGACTGGCGCGAGACGCTGAGCCTGTTCATGCAGGCCGGACGCGGCCTCGCCGCCGCCCATGCGCAGGGACTGGTCCACCGCGACTTCAAGCCGGACAACGCGCTCGTCGGCAAGGACGGCCGTGTGCGCATCACCGACTTCGGGCTGGCGCGCATCGTCGAGGGCGTCGACGACACGCCCACCCCGCCGGGCCCCACCGTGCCCGCGCCCCTGCGCTCGGAGTGGCACACGCGCTCCGACATGGTGCTGGGGACGCCGGCGTACATGTCTCCCGAGCAGAAGCGCGGCGAGCCCTCGGACGCGCGCAGCGACCAGTACAGCTTCTGCGTCGCGCTCCATGAGGCGCTCTACGGCCAGCGGCCCTTCGTCACGCAGGCGGTGGCGAAGCCCGCGCCAGACGCGCCCCGAGCCGCGCCAGGCCCGCGCCCGCCGCAAGGCTCGAACGTTCCCGCCTGGGTGCATCAGGTGATTCTCCGCGGCCTGTCCGCCGCGCCCGACGCACGCCACGAGTCCATGGAGGCGCTGCTGCGCGGGCTCTCCCGCGCTCCGGGGGAGACATGGCGTCGCGCCGTCTTCGCCGCGAGCGCGGGGCTGTTGCTCCTGGCGGGAGGCGCGGCCCTGCACCGCTCCACCTCCGGAGACCCGTGCGCGGGCAGTGAGCAGGCGCTCATCGGAGTCTGGGACCCCGCGCGCAAGGACGCGGTGCGCGCGGTCTTCACCGGCAGCGCCCTGCCCTATGCCGCCGGTGCCTGGAGCGAGGTGCAACACACGCTGGATGGCTATGCGGGAAGCTGGGTGGCGGAGAGCCACGAGGCCTGCATCGCCACGCGCGTGAAGGGCCAGCAGACGGAGCGCCTGCTCGAGCGCCGCGTCATCTGCATGGACCAGCGACTCAAGGATTTGGGCGCCGTCGTGGACACGCTGGCGACCGGCGACAAACAGGTCATCCAGAACGCGTCACGCATGGTGCACGGCCTGGAGAACCTGTCGGTCTGCGCGAACCTCTCCGCGCTCGCCGCGCCGGAGCCGCCGCCCACCGATGAGGCGAGCCAGAAGCACATGGAGGCCATCCGGACGCAGCGCGCGCAGGTCCGCGCGAAGCTCACCGCCGGGCAGGTGGCCCTCGCGCTCAAGCTCGCGACCGAGGTGGCCCGCGAGGCCCACGCGCTGGGCTACGGCCCCCTGGAGGCCGAGGTGCTGGATTTGCTCGCGGAGTCCCAGGGGAAGAACCTGGCCCACCGCGAAGGCATCAAGACGTTGCATCAGGCCATCCAGGTGGCCACCGCGAGCCGACATGACCGACAGGCCGCCGAGTCGTGGGCGGGCATGATTCGCCTGCTCAGCCTGGTGGGCCCGGAGGTGGACCCCGACGGGATGGCCCCCGCCCACGCGGAAGCCGCGCTCAGGCGTCTCGGAGGCGACGCGCGCATCGAGGCGAGGTACTTCCGGAACCTCGCCAGCCTGCACCGCGTCCGGGGCCGAAGGGAGGAGGCCCTGGCCGCGAGCGAGCGGGCGGTGGAGCTGGCCCGGAAGCTCTACACGGGGAACGACCCGGAGCTGGGCACGGCGCTGCTCACCATGGGCCATGCCCTCTACGAGTTCCAGCGACACTCGGAGGGCTTGCGCTACCTGCTCGAGGCGGAGGCCGTCTATCGGAGGACCTATGGCCCCGAGCATCCCTATCTGGCCACCGTCTTGAGCAACCTGGCGGTCTTCAGCGTGCGGCTCGGCGACCACGAGAGCGCGCTGAAGTACGGACGTGAGTCCCTGAAAATCAATGCGCGCGTCTACGGAGAGGAGAGCGAGCCGACGGCCAGCGTGTACTTCAACCTGGGGGGCTTCCTGATGGAAGCGGGCCGCCCGGAGGAGAGCATCCAGCACTACGAGAAGGCCGTGCGCATCCGCGACAAGGTGCAAGGGACAGAGCACGCGGACCTCGTCGTACCCCTGTCGAAGATGGGAGAGGTGCAGGCCTCCGTGGGGCGCTTCGACGAAGCGCTGAAGACACACCAGCGAGCCCTCGCCATCGCGGAGAAGACCTCCGGGCCCGACAGCGCCTTCGTGGCGAGGGATTTGAAGTGCCTCGGCGAAGACTACCTGGGGCTCCAGCAGCCGCGGAAGGCGCTCCCCCTCCTGGAGCGAGCGGTCCTCCTCTTCGAGCGGCTGACCGCCGAGAAGGACCGGGACCATCAGTCCGATGCGCGCTTCGCGCTCGCACGAGCACTGGTGAGCACCTCCGGAGACCGCAAGCGGGCAGTGCGGCTGGCCACCGCCGCGCAGGCCTACAACCAGGGCGACCTCAAGTCCCGTGAGAACGAGTTCAAGACCGTCTCACAGTGGCTGGCGACCCACGGAGCGCCCGGCTCCCACTGAAGCGCTGGGGAAGACACATGCGCCAGGACTCCACTATCCTCCCACGGCATGGCCAGCCCCTATGACGTGACGTCGGTGCGCAGCCCCTCGGAGCTGCCGCGCATCCTCGACCTCCAGCGAAAGAACCTGCCCAAGGCCATCAGCACGGATGAGATGCGCTCGCAGGGCTTCGTCACCGTGGAGCATGACGTGTCCGCCCTGGAGCGGATGCACGCCCTGGCCCCCAGCATCATCGCGAGCCACGAAGGTGAGCTGGTGGCCTATGCGCTGACGATGCCTCGGGAGTGCCGCGCGCTGATGCCCTTGCTCGTCCCCATGTTCGACCTGCTGGACACGCTGGAGTACCAGGGCCGTCCGCTGACGGAGCAGCGGTTCTACGTCATGGGGCAGGTCTGCATCGACAAGGCCCACCGGGGCAAGGGCGTGTTCGAGCAGCTCTATGCCAAGCACCGCGAGCTGTATCGCGAGCGCTTCGACCTGCTCGTCACCGAGGTCTCCACCCGCAACACGCGCTCCATGCGCGCCCATGAGCGCGTGGGCTTCAAGCCGCTGCACACCTACCGCGACGCGACGGACGAGTGGGCCGTGGTGGCCTGGGATTGGAGCGAGCCCGCGCCCGTCAGCGCTGGCTCAGCGGGATGACGAGCTTCTCCGCGGTGTGAGTCTCGGAGAACTTCGCCACCTTCACCACCGACAGGCCCTGCGCCTTGGCGGCGGCGATGACCTCTCCATCCGCCAGCTTCGACGCCTTGCCCTTGGGCCGTATGACCCAGATGCCCCCGTCGCGCTTGATGCTCCGCTGCAGCGTCCCCAGGCGATCCAAATCCTCGGGGCCGTCCACGGCGACGAAGAGCAGGTCACACTCCTTGGGCGCGCGGCCCGTGTGGACCTCGCCCACCTTGCGCTCCAACTGCGCGAGGAAGTCCTCGTCCTTCACCCCGAGCACGCACAGCTTCTGGCCCGCCTTCACGCCCAGCTTGTCCAAGAGGCCGCGAGGGTTCTTCAGCTTGTTCGCCCACTTCTCCGCCAGCTCCGGCCCCAGCGAGAAGCTGGCCAGCCCCTCCGCCGTGGACACCTTCAGCACGCCTCGGGAGACCTCCACGTTGGACACCGCCTTCACCGGGATGTCGAACCGGAACGTCCCCCGGAAGGTGACCTTCTCGCTCTCCAGATAAGCCTTTCCCTCCGACGTCTGGCCCTGGAAGGACACCTTGCACAGCACTTCGGACCCCATGCGCGCTCCTCGCTCCGCTCAGCCCGGCTCGACGGCCTCGCCAAACCGCTGCCCCAACGCCTTCAGGTACGAGTCCATGTTGCGGTGATGGCCAAAGACGAACTTCGACATGAAGCGGAAGAACGGGTTGTACACGGAGCCATTCTCCGTGATGGACACCCGCACGCCCGACTCCACCGGCTCCGCCTTCCACGTCCACGTCCCGCCGAAGGGCAGCCCCGCTTCCTGGATGCGGGTGACGAGCGTGGCCTTCGGCGGAGGTGCCTCCTCCAACACCTCCGAGGGCAACGAGCCGTTGGAGTCCTCCACCATGAACACCGCGTGCCCGTCACGGTCCGGCTGACGCTCCACCCGCTTGAGGCCCTTGTTCCAAGAGGGCCACGCCGCGATGTCGGAGATGACCGGCCAGACGGTGTCCAACGGCTGCTTCAAGATGATGCTGCGAAAGGCGACGTGGTCTCTTGGCAGCAATGTCCCGATGCCAACAACCACCGCCGCGAGCCCCGCCACCGAGCCCAGTGCGCCCACTATCCACATGCTCTTCCTCGTCTTCACGGCGAGTGTACTAAGTCGTCCCAACTCCAGACGTCAACCATTCCCACCCTGTCAGCGCATCGCACTGCCATGCAGTCCATGTTTGCGCATCAGCTCGAAGAAGGCCCTGCGGGCCTTTCCACTCGCGCGCGCGGCGCGTGAGATGTTGCCTCCATTGCGTCGCAGCGCCTCGGTGATGTAGCGCCGCTCGAAATCATCGATGAGATTGCGTTTCGCGCGCTGGAAGGCCAGGTCCAACCGGAGCCTTGGGGCCAGCTCTGGATGAGAGGACTCCGGGTCCAACAAGTCGATGTCCGGCGGTTCCACCGGACGGCCCAACTGGAGCGCCGTCAGGTAACGGACACAGTTCTCCAACTCGCGGGCATTGCCCGGCCACGCATAGTCTTCCAACCAGCGCAGGGCGCCTCGTGAGTACTCGACGGGCGGCAGGCCATAGGCCGCCGCGTAGTGGTGGGTGAAGGAGTCCAGGAGGGGGAGGATGTCCGCGGGGCGCTCGCGCAGGGGCGGCACGCGGATGGGCACTACGCGCAGGCGGAAGAACAGGTCCGCGCGGAAGCGCCCGTCCCTCACGGCCTCCAGCAGGTCCGCGTTCGTCGCGGCGACGATGCGCACATCCGCGCGCCGCATGCGGTTCTCTCCGAGCCGTCGGTACTCGCGCTCCTGGATGAAGCGCAGCAGCTTCACCTGGCTGGCGAGGGCCAGCGAGTCCACCTCGTCGAGGAAGAGCGTCCCCGCCTCGGCGCTGGCAATCAAACCCTCGCTCTTGAGGTGCGCCCCGGTGAAGGCTCCGGCGACATGGCCGAACAGCTCGTTCTCCAGCAGGTCCGGAGGCAGCGCGCCGCAGTTGATGGCCACGAAGCCGCCGCCGTGCTGTCGGCTCTGTTCATGCAGGTAGCGGGCGTAGCGCTCCTTCCCCACGCCCGTGGGTCCGGTGATGAGGACTTCCGTCATGGTGGGAGCCACCCTCGCGAGCTGGGCGAGCAACCTCTGGTGCTCCAGACTCCGGCCAACGATTTCCATGATGGCCATCCATTCAATGGGCCCGCCGCGCGGCGGGGGCCGTGGGCGTCACGAGCAAGTCTTGATGGATAGAACGTTCGAATCTGATCACGGACGTGCCGACTTTTCCAGGTCGGCCCTCAGCGCGCGCGCGGCCGATGCCCGCCAGACCTCGCGCAGTGAACGTATGCCGGGCCTCACGGGCCCCTCGCCTTCGCGGGGGAAGCGATCATCCCCCACCTGGAAGTGGGCCATCATCCCTCCGGGGTACTTGCCCGCATTGGTGACATGGGGCGAGGAATGACAATGCAGGGGCCAGTCCCCGGGATTGTTCGCCACGAAGACGACGTCCACGCGCTCCCCCGGCCCCAACGACACCGTGTCCATCAATGCGGGCTCCGACAGGGGCTGGCCGTCCTTGTGGGTGACCAGGAACTCGTGGCCATGCAGATGCATGGAGTGCATCAGCGCGCCGGCATTGATGAAACGCAGCCTCACCACGTCGCCCAGGCGCGGCTGGAAGGACTCCGTCTCCGGGTAGGAGCGACCGTTGAACGTGAAGATGTCGTAGCCCGCCATCTGCTTGGGATGACCCGGTGTCCCCAGCTCCGCGTAGTCGCGGTTCCACTCGTCGAGCAGCAGGACGATGTCCTGGTCCACGCGCGGCTCGGGAAGCCGGGGCAGGACGATGAGCGCGCCGCTCATGCCCCGGTCCAGGTGCTCGTTCGTGTTGACGTGACAGTGATACCAGTGCGTCCCCGCGGGGCGCGCGATGTAGTCATAGGTGTAGCTGCCACCAGGAGGGATGGGATTGGCCCATGCGGGCAACGCCTCGGCCTTGGCACCGCCGTGGCCCGCGTGCTCGCCCGCGCCGGGAGGATGCGGGTGCGGGGCACCGTCCATGCGGTGCGGCACCCACAGGCCATGGGAGTGGAGCGAGTGTGGGTTGGACGTCTCGTTCACCACGCGGATGCGGACCCTGTCCCCTTCCCTGGCGATCAACGTGGGGCCGGGCGTGCTGCCGCCGAAGGACCAGACCTTGTAGTACGTGCCGTCCACCAGCCGGAGCTTGCGCTCGCTCACCACCAGCTCGTATTCCCAGACGGCCTGTCCCTGCTCCAGCCTGGGCTTCACCTTCTGCAGCAGCAGGTCCACCCGCGCCGAGGGAGGAGGAAGCGTCTCCTCCAGCACCGCGTCTTCCTGCGCGTGCCCCGGTCCCCCGGGAAGCAGCAGACCCATCACTGAGACCAGCACCGCCACTGTCTCGAGGGCGCGCATGGCTCAGAGCGCCGCCATGAGCAACGCCGAATGGATGCCGGAGAAGCCGTTGCTCAGCTTCAACAGGTGGCCGCAGGAGGCGACTCGTTCGACCTGGGGCACGTAGTCCAAATCACACCCCGGACCCGGCTCCTCCAGGTTGATGGTGGGGAAGTGGCGCTGGTGGTGCAGGGACAGCGCGCTCGCGGCGACCTCCAGCGCGTTGGACGCGCCCAGCGCATGGCCCAGCATCGACTTCAGCGAGTTGACGGTGATGCGTCGGGCGCGCGGGCCGAGCACCGCCTTGACGGCGTTGGTCTCACACAAGTCATTCTGCGGCGTGGAGCTGCCATGGGCATTCACGTGGTCCACCGCCTCCGGAGCCAGGCGGGCATCGTCGAGCGCCTGATGGATGCACCTCGCGAGCGACAGCCCGTCCGGCGCGAGGTTCGTCATGTGGAACGCGTTGCTCGTGGACGCGGCGCCCACCAGCTCCGCGAGGATGCGCGCCCCCCGTGCCCGCGCCCGCTCCAGGTCCTCCAGCACGAGCATCGCGGCGCCCTCGGCCAGGACGAAGCCGTCCCGCTGCGCGTCGAAGGGCCGTGACGCCGCGGTGGGGATGTCATTGCGTCGCGACGTCGCGCCGATGACGTCGAAGGAGGCGAAGACCATGGGGGTGAGTGGAGCCTCGGCGGAGCCCGTCACGGCGATCTCCGCCACGCCGGAGCGCACCAGGTCGAACGCGGTGCAGATGGCATCGAGCGCCGCGGTGCAGCCGGTAGACACCGTGAGCACCAGCCCGTCGGCGCCACAGCGGGCTGCCAGCTCGTCCGCCACGGTATGGAAGGAGAGCTGCCGGAGGAAACCACCGGGCCCGTGTCTCTCCTCACCCCGTGTTCGAAAGACATACGCGGCCTCGGTCTCCATGGGCGCGCCCACCGCGTTGCCCACGACGACCGCCGAGCGCGCTCCCTCCAGATTCCGCAAGTCGGCGTCGCGCAGCGCCAGGTCCAACGCGAGCTCGGCCAGGAGTCCGCGACGGTCCGTGGTGCGCCGCTCGTCCTCGGGCAGCAGCGTGTCTGGAATCACGCCCGCCATGCGGGAGCGCAAGGTCTCCAGGGGAAAGCCTCCCGGCAATGACGTGAGCGCCCGCGTTCCCGAGCGGCCCGCGAGGAGCGCCTCCCAGAAGCGCTGTCGCCCCACGCCCACGGGCGACACGGGACCCACTCCGGTGACGACGACACGACGGCGGCGCGAGCTCATGGACGACGGTCTCCCGGAGAGGCGGACTCTCCGCTCAAGGTGAGGACATGCTCCGCGAGCAGCTCGATGTCCGCGCGCCCCAGCACCGAGCCCCACGGCGGCATCAACGTGGACTTGCCCACCGCGCTGCCTCCCGAGCGGATGGCGGTGATGACGCTGTCGCGAGTCAGCCCGCTCATCTCCTGCGACGAGCGATGGTTGCGGGGAGCGACGAAGAGGGAGCGCGCGTTGATGCCCCGGCCATTGCCCAGCACGCCATGGCACTGCGAGCACAGCAGGCGATACAGGTGCTCCGCCCGGCCCTTCGGCTTCGGCACCGGAGCGATGGCGACAAGAGGCAACACCTCCACGGTGGCCCGCGCCGGAGTCGCCGCCTCCTCACGAGGCCGCAGGAGGAACTGGACGATGGCGGCGAGCTGGTCCGCTCGAGCATCGGTGCGAGGCATCAACCCCTGCTGCCAGTACCCAGGCTCCGACAGGAAGGCGCCCATCCACTCGGCATCCAGCCGGGCTCCGGACGTATGCAGCTCCGGCCCCGACATGCCGCCCTGCCCCGGCGCCGCTTGATGACACCCGCCGCAAGGCAGGAGCTTGGAGAAATGAACCTGCGCGCGGATGGAGGGATTGGGCTCCACCAGCGGATGGGGATTGGGCTCGCGCTTCAGCGTGGCGAGGTACGCCGACGCCTTCCGCGCCTCCTCGGGTGACAACGGGGGGTGCGCGGGAAGCCGGGCCACGTCGACGCGGTCTCCCGCCTCGGTCGGGACGACGTAGCGATAGGGCAACCACCCCGCGGGGCGAATCCTCGCGGGCGCCGTGAGCCAGGACTCCACCCACTCCGGCCGAAGCCTCGAACCCGCGAAGGAGAGGTCCGGGCCTTCCACCTCCTCCAGAGACAGCAGGTCGTCACCGCCGGGTGGACGGGCCAGGTGACACTTCTCGCAGCGGGCCTTGAAGAGCCGCGCGCCCTCCGCCTCGCCTCCTGATGAAGGGCTCGCGGCCTGGGCACCCGCCGCCATCAGTGACACCACCAGCGCCACGACGCGCTTCACGGCGTCACCCCAGGCCGGAGAAACGCCACGGGGCGAACCCAGCCTCCGCTGCCCCGGTGGACCTTGATGGGAAAACACGCCACCCAGAAGCCGAGGGGCGGCAGCGTCTCCAGGTTGCAGAGCTTCTCCAGGACACAGAACTCCACCTCGCGACCCACGAAGTGCGCGGCCCACACGGACTCCGGGCCCAGCGTCCCCATTCGCTCGCGCATCACGTCGTAGGGCGGGTCGATGCTCCACGCATCCGTGCCGAACACCCGCACGCCCCGCTCATGCGTGAGCAGGCGCACCAGCTCCACCGACAGGCCGCGGCCCTTGTCCGAGTAACCCTCCTGCCCGAAGTACGCTCCCGCGCCCGTGTGGAAGAGGACGATGTCGCCCTCCCCCACCCGATGGTCCACGCGCCGCTCCCACGCCAGCAGCTCCTCTGGCGCCACGGGCTGTCGTTGAGGCCCCTCTTCCACGGGGATGCAGCAGCCCGGGCGGTAGAACCAGTCGAGCGGCATCTCGTCGATGGTGCGCGCGGGCCGCCCCGCCACGGTGGGCGCGTAGTGGAACGGCGCATCCATGTGGGTCCCCGAATGGGTGATGGCGGTGATGCGCTCGCTGGCCCAGGCACGGCCCCCTTCGAGACAACACGGGTCCATGCCCACGAGCTGCGCCAGGTGCGCGCCGCCGGCCTCGTGAGACAGGCGCTCAATGGCGACAGGCACCCGCTCCCCGGGATTGGGGCCGAACGGCACACCCAGGTCCACGAGCCGGGGGGCGACGTTCATGGCGCGCTCACCCGCACCGCGAGCACCGCGCCCGGGCTCTCCGGAGCCTTCACCACGTACTGCCCCGGGTTCTCGAAGCGGAAGGTGAAGCGCTCCCCCGCCTTCAGCACGCCCGAGGACAACATGCGTCCCTCGGCCGCCTCCACCACCAGCTCGTGCGTGGCGGTGGACACCGTGTGGCCCGTGTTGGGCGAGTCATACCGCCACCGGACGCTGTCGCCACTGCGGATGACCAGCTCCTTGCGGTCGAAGTACGGCGGCTCGTCGAGCACACGCACGTCCACGCTGCCCACGGAGTTCTCCGCCAGGTAGTCGATGAGCCGCTGATAGGACTCCAACGGGAAGGGACGGAAGCGACCGCTGACCTCCGCGAGCGAGCCCCGGATGCGCACCAGTCCGTCGCGCGCATCCTGTTCGCCCAGGCGCTCCGCGTCCGTCACCAGCTTCTCCTTCGCGGCGCGGCCCTCGTCGTCCGAGGGCTCCAGGCGGCGCAGCGCGTGCAGCAGCGCCAATCGCCCAGGCCGATACTCGAAGGAGGACTCCACGGAGGACTCCTGGCCGGCGCCGTCCACCGCGCGCACGGTGAGCTTGTGCGGCCCGGGGGCCAGGTCCACCAGCTCCAGGAAGCCCTGCACGGGCTTCACCGCGACGGAGTCGATGGCGTACTCGACGCGCTGCACGCCGGAGACCCGGTCGGTGATGCGCGTGGACAACATGGTGCGCCCGCCCTCGACGACACCAACGGGAGACAGCACGACGACGGTGGGCGGCGACAGGTCCAGCACGCCCAGCTTCCCCGCGTACTGCTCGGAGAACCAGAGGTTGCCCTGCTTGTCGAAGCCGAGGCCGAACGGCCGCGAGCTGCGCGCCACGGGTGGCACCGATGGCTCCTCATCGGGTCCTCCCGTGGGCAGCGGGAACGAAGTGAAGGAGCCCGTGGAGGGCCGGTAGCGCAGCGCCAGGTTTCCATCCAGCGCGAGCATCCACACGTCACCGGACGGCGACACCGCGATGCCCGCGGGACGCCTCGCCTCCGGAGGCACGTCGATGACACGAGGCTCCTTCGCTCCCGGCGCGAGGTGCCCCAGGCGTCCCTCCAGCTTCGCGAACCAGACTCCACCCTGCGCATCCACCGCCAGCCCCGCGGGGCCGCTGACGACGCCGGTGCTCTCCGCGCTCAGCTTCCACTCGCGAATCTCCTCCGTCGCGGGGTCCAGTCGGCCCACGGTGTCCGTGAAGCCCTCGGTGAACCAGACGAGCCCGCTGCGCGGGTCCACGCCGAGCCCAGCAGGGCCTGAGCTGCGATTGGGCAGCGGGTAGTCCCTCACCTTCCCCGTGCTCGGGTCCAACCGGCCAATCGCCCCGGCGAAGCGCTGGGTGAACCAGACGGAGCCCTCCGGCCCCAGGGCCACGTTGAACGGCCAGGAGTTCTTGCCCTCCAGCTTGAACTCCTGCGTCCGCCGCGTGGCGATGTCGAAGCGGATGAGCTTGTTGTCATAGCTCGCCGCGACCCAGACGCTCCCGAAGTGGGGCGTGCCCGGAGCGCCCACCGCCACGCCCACCGGGCGGCTCTCTGGACCAAAGGCAAACATCTCCAGACTGCCATTGGAGTACCGCGCCAGCTTGCCCGTCTTGGCCAGGGCCACCCAGACGGCGTCCTGGTCATCCACCGCGACGATGGCGGGGCCACTGCCTGGATGGTCCAGCGCGAACTCCTGGAAGTACGCCACGGGCGCGGCGGGAGGTGGCTTGGGCGCCGGTGCTCCGGGGCTTCGCGTCCCCGCCTCGCAGCCGAGCACTCCCACGCACAGCAACACCACCGCCCACCGCGTCGACAGCCCTTGCATCAGCTCGTTGCGACCCATGAGTTTGCCCCCGTGAGCTTTGTGTTCGCTTCGGCGTGGATGCGCTCGTGCAGCCAGTCCGCGGCGAGCGGGAGCCAGTCGTGCACGCGGCTGGTGCCCACGTGCTCCGCCTGCCAGCTCCGCATCTCCACGCGCTCGCCGCCCCACGCCAGGAAGGCGACCGCGTGCTCCGGCCCGAACAGCCGGTCCTCCTCCATGTGCATCACCAGCAGCGCGCCCTCCGGCGGCTCCAGCCCCTCCAGTCGAATCGCGGACGCCAGCGCATCCACCGCCGCGCCCTCCGGCAGGTCGAACGCCAGCGCCACCATCCTGCGCATCCGCTCCAGCCCGATGAGGGGACCGTCCAGCGTGGCGTTCGGTGACACCGCCACGCCCGCGACGAAGCGCGGGTCTCCCGCCAGTGCGCGGGCCACCATGTGCCCGCCGAAGCTCACGCCAAAGGCACCCAGTCGCCCTTGCAGCACCCCGGGCTGTCGCGCCGCCCAGTCGGCCAGCGCCGGAGCCACCTCCTCCGCCGCGTAGACTGGCGCGCGGGGGCGCAGTCCGAAGGCGGCGGGAAGGTCCGCGGCGAACACGCCCAGTCCTCGTGACAGCAGCGCGTCTCCAAAGGCATGCAGCTCCACCTCGCAGAGCGAGTCCAGGCCGTTGAACACCACCACCAGCGGCGCCGGCCCGCGCGGAGGCAGTCGCAGATAGCCACCCACGTCGCCCCGGGGCGTGGGCACTCGCACCCACTGCCCCATGGACGCATCCAGCCTCAGGGCCCGTCGGTAGGCCCCCTGCGCCAGCCGACGCAGGCGCAGCGTGGGACGCCGCCAGGGCAGTCCGGGCCCCAGCAGGTGGAGCCCGAGCGAGGCCGCATGGAATCCGCTCGCCGCCCAACGCCAGGCCTGGGCGGCGGAGCCACGACGTCCCTCCCGCGTCGCCCGCGCGGCGAGGAGGCCCAGCTCCCTGGCGGACCGCTCGAACGCGGGCGTCCACTCCGCGCCCGCGTCCATTCGTCGGCACGCCGCCTCCAGCTCCCCGAAAGGCAGCCCGGAGAAGGCCACGCGGAACAACATGAAGCGCCGCGGGTCCATGACTGGCCTACCTTCCCGCGCCCATCACCGCGCCGGGCACCGCCTTGTCACCGAGCCGCACCGTGGACACGCCCTCGATACACAGGCGCCCGAGCTTGTTCGCGAACTGCTCGGTGAACCACAGGCAGCCCTCGCTGTCGCGGGACAGGCCACCCATCCACGCGCCCTCGGAGGGAATCTTGTAGACGGACACCACCTGCTTCTTCGCCAGGTCGAAGCGGAGTATGGCGTTGTAGAAGACGGTGGACACCCAGATGGCGTTGGAGGCCCGGTCATAGTTGACCTTGAAGGGCGCGGACTGCACCGGCAGCGCGTACTCGGAGATCTTCCGAGTCTTGGGGTCGAACATGCCCAGCTTGTCGCTGCGCATCTCCGCGAACCAGATGCGGCCCTCCCCGTCTTCAATCAGTGACAGCGGCCAGCCCATGCGCGTGGGCAACTCCCACGTCTCCACGGTCCACGCGTCCTTGTCGAGCTTGCCGATGCGATTGCCTGTCTTCTGCGCGAACCAGACCTCGTTCTGCTTGTCGACGAAGACGGTGCGCGGCTCGGCCTTGGGATGGGGCATGTCCAGGAAGCGCCACTCCCCGTCGGGTGAGAAGCGCGCCAGCTTGTTCGCGTCACTCAGCGCCACCCAGACGTTGTGGTCCAGGTCCACCGCGATGCCCACCGGCAGCGCCTTGGGCACGGGGATGGTGTACTCGGTGATTTTGAAGTCGCGGATGCGGGCAATCTTGTTCGCCGCGCGCAGTGTCACCCAGACATCGTCGCCGCACGGGTCCAGGCCCAGTGACGTGGGGCCGGACTCGGGCGTGGGGGTCTTCAGCTCGTGGAGCTTGCCGTCCTTGTAGTAGCCCACCGCGCCGCCACCCGGACCTGGAGGAAAGCCAGGACTCACCCAGCCGCCGCCCATCTGGGTGAACCAGACGGTGCCCCGGCCATCCACCTCGACGATGCCCGGCACGGACTGCGGCGTGGGGACCTCCATCTCCACGATTTCGTGGCGCGCGTTGACGATGCTCGGCGTGGACGCGGGCCCGGCTGTCTCGCCCGCCAGATAGGACAGGTCCGTGCGGACGATGACGCCCACCACGTTGGTCCCCTGCTGCGCGAACCAGACGTTGCCCTTGGAGTCGAGCGCGATGCCCGCGGGTAGACCGTCCTTGCCTGGCAGGGAGAAGTATTCGAACTGGCGCTTCTTCGGGTCGAAGCGGCCCACGCGATTGGAGAACAGCTCGCTGAACCAGATGTCGCCTCGCTTGTCGGCGACGAGGAAGAAGGGCCCGCCGTGCCGGCTGTCGGTCGCGAACTCCTGGACGGTGCCGTCCTCGAGGTACAGGCCAATCTTCCCGGCGTTGCGCATGGAGAACCAGACCTGGCCCTGGCCATCCACCACGAGGCCACAGGGCTTGGACTCGGGCGTGGGCAGGCGGAGCTGCTCGAAGACGCCTGTCTTCGGGTCGTAGCGCCCCAGGGAGCTGACGTCGCGCATCGCCACCCAGACGCGGTCCTGCGGGTCCACCGCGATGCCCGTGGATTTCGTCTGCCGCGCAGGCAGTGGAATCTCCGTGACGGCGCCCGTCTTCCCGTCGATGCGGGCAATCTTGTCCGCCATGGTCTCCGTCACCCAGGCATTGCCCTGGGAGTCGAGGACGATGGCGGTGGGCCATGCGTCAGGAGTGGGCAGCGGATAGCGCACCACGGAACCATCCGGCTTGCGGCGGGTGACGCGGTTGGCGAGCCGCTCGGCCACCCACAGGTCTCCGTGCGCATCGAAGATGAGGCCCATGGGGCTGGAGCCCTCGGTGCCAGTGGTCCACTCGGTGATGGTGCCACCCTGGTCCAACCGGGCCACCTTGTTCACCGCGGGCACGTCGATGAAGTTGCGCGCGAAGCGACCACCGCTCTCGGAGAACCAGACGCGGTCCTCGCGGTCGATGGCGATGATGTGCGGCACCGCGTTCGGCGTCGGCACCGTGTACTCGAACAGCGAGAAGGCCCGGTCCGCGCTGGAACGGAGCTGGTGCAGCCGCGCCTGCGTCTTGGTGACGGCGGACTCCGCGTAGACATCGGGAGCTACCACTGACGCGGCGGCGGTGGTGATGGCGGGCTTCGCGGTGGGCGTGACGGCTCCCGACGCGGGCTCGGAGACCAGGGACAGCCGCGACGCGGGAGCGGTGCAGCCCCCCACGCCGACCAACAGGAGCACGAGCAAGTCACGGAAGCGCATGGGCCACCTCGGAGGACTGCTGCTCCATGCGACGCTTGAGCCCGAGCATCGTCTGGAGGCTGTTGTTGCGGATGAGGTCGATGAGCTGCCGCTTCGCGTCGTCGTCGCTGGAGGACGGCGCGCCCGTGGCCGCGAGGTAGCGGTGGGCCACCTCCACGTCGAACTCCGTCATGTGACGGCTGGTGATGACGGTGCCGCCCGCTTCGCTTGCCAGCTCCCAGAAGCCGTAGTGCCGGTGCAGGAAGGAAGGCGGCTCCGGCTGATAGTAGAAGATGGAGTTCCCCTGGAGGATGCGCACCGTCTTGAAGGTGTCCGTGCGCCCCCGGCTGTGGACCGTCATCAACAGGACCTGGACCTGGGGGTCCGAGTAGATGATGTCTATCTTCCGGACGTGAGGCGCCACCGCGGGCCATTCCTCCAGGTGCCAGAAGGCCGCCAGCACGGTGCTCACATCCCGGGAGATGTGCACTTCAATCTCAAACGTCTCCATGGCTCATGGACCTCGTGGGGTGAGACGGGAAAGGAGGTTGGCGTTCTGCTGCGTGAACCAGACACCGTCGGCGGTGGCGAGGATTCCCCGGGGCTTCGCTCCAGGTGTGCGCATGGGAATCAACTCGAAGGCGCGTGTGCGCGGGTCGAAGACAGCCAGGCGGTTGCCACCCACGCCCCCGAGGCCGCCTCCGTCGGTGAGCCAGATGCGGCCCTCGGAGTCCTTCGAGAGTCGCACCGGCTCCGCGTCGCTCGCGGGCACCGTGAACTCCTCCCAGCGACGGGAGCTCAAATCCAGTCGAGCAAGCTTCCCCGCGCCCCCCTCCGCCACCCAGAGCGCGTGCTCATCCACCAGGACGCCAATGGGTGAGCAGTCCGGGGTCGGCATGTCGTGGACTTCAAATGCGCGACGGCCCGGTTCGAACCGCGCCACGTAGTTGCCACTCTCCTCGGAGGCGGAGATCCACAGTCCCCCCAGTCGGTCCGCCACCAGATGCAGCGGGCTGCTTCCCTCGCGTGGCATGTCGAACAGCTCGAAGCGCGAGGTGGCCCGGTCGAAGCGGGCGATGCTGTTGGCGCCCAGCAAGGTCAGCCACACCTGGTCGCTCGGGTCGACCGCGACGCTGGAGGGCAGTGCCGCGTCGATGGGGATGGGGTACTCGTCCACATGGCCGGAGCGCGGGTCCAACCGCGCGAGCCCGTTGGTGCGGAACTGGGCAATCCAGAAGTGGCCCGCCCGGTCCATGGCCATGCCGGACGGCATGCTGGCTACGCTGGGCAGCCCGAACTCCTGGAAGCGCCCGGTGCGCCGGTCGAACGCGGCGATGCGATTGCCGTAGATCTGATTGAACCAGAGCAGCCCGCGCGCGTCCTCGATGAGCTCGTTACCGGGGCCACTGCCCGCCTGGGGCAGCGCGAAGTCACGCATCTGGAAGCGCGTCTGCGGCGCGGACGGTGGCGCGCTGGGAGTCTGTCCGGTGGGCGCTGATGGCGCGGCGGAGGGAGCCCGCGGAGGCTCCGCGCCAGGAGGTCCCTGCACGGAAGGCGGCGGTCCGTTGCCTGGTCCGGCGAAGGCGGGCCGCTGGATGGGCACCGGCACCGGATCCGGGTACTTCGCCAGCTCGTCTGGCAACAACATCCCAATCTTGTTGCCGAGCTGCTCGGTGAACCAGATGCGGCCCTTGCGGTCCACGGTGAGGCCACCGGGGCGGCTGTCCGGCGTGGGAATCTTGTACTCGAGAATCTTGCCGGTGCGCGTGTCCATCATCCCGATGGAGTTGCCGAACACCTGGGTGAACCAGAGGCGGTCCTTCGCGTCCGCGACAATCTTGAACGGCGCGGAGAACCGCGTGGGCAGCGAGTACTCGACAATCTGGTCGCCCACCACCTTGGCGACCTTGTTTCCCACCATCTCCACGAACCAGATGGTGCCGTCGCTCGTCTCGGCGATGCCGGTGGGGCGCGCGTTCTCCGTGGGAATCTTCAGCCGGACGAAGCGCTTGCGGCCTGGCTCGTAATAGCCAATTTCGTTCGCGGTGCGCGCCGTGTACCAGACGCGCTGACGACGATCGACGAAGACGGTGCGCGGCTCGGAGTCCTTGGCCGGCAGCTCCATCCGCGTGAGCTTCCCATCGGGCGTGAGGTAGCCGATGTGATTGTCATGGCGTTCGGCGAACCAGATGCGTCCCTTCTTGTCCAGGTCCACACCGAGCGCGCCGCCCTTGGGGTTGGGGAGCTGGATTTCTCGGATGCCGCCCCTCGGGTCCAACCGGCCGATGCGATTGGTGAGCCGCTCGGTGAACCAGATGATTCCCTTGTCATCCATGATGAGCGAGTCCACGCCCACGGTGCTGCCGTCCCCTCCCGGGGTGGGCGTGGCGAACTCGACGATGCGGCCCGTGTCGTCGAGCTGCCCCAGCTTGTTGTTCGCGGGGATGTTCTCGAAGCCGTAGAAGTCTCCGCCGCCCTCGGTGAACCACATGGAGTCGTCCACGCGGCTGGGGATGATCATCCGGGGCACGGCCTTCAGCGTGGGGATGACGAACTCGCGGAAGGCGGACTGGTATGCGTACTCCGGCGCGAAGTTCGTGGAGCCGTCGGCGTTCTCCACCGTGACGCTGCCGCGCATGAAGTGGTGGCGGAAGCAGAGGTAGGGGTACTCGCCAGCGCGCTTGAAGGTGTAGCTCCACTCCGCGCCCACGGCGATGTCGCCGGAGAAGAGGATGAGGGCCTCGTCGGTGATGGAGTGGACCATCTCCGGCCCGTGGTTCTTGAAGACAAGCGTGTCGCCCACGCGGGCCCGCACCGCCAAAGGCGTCATGTACGGCGGCGCATCCGAGAGGTTGATGACGTGTGTCTGGGCGCCCCATGCGCTGAACGCGAAGAGCAGCCCCACGAGCAAGGCCTGGCGCGAGCCCGGAGTGGACGCGCTCACGGTGACCCCGCGGCGACCGCGAGGTGGGAGTCCCGGGCCAGCAGCGGCTCGATGCGCGCGGCCAGCTCCGCGACGGTGTGGACGTTGCGCACGTCCGGGGCGAGGTGCGGCGGCAGGCCCAGCCGTCCGCAGACGGTGGCGGCCAGCTCCACCGTCTCGATGGAGTCGATGCCGAGTTCGTCCTGGAGGTGGGTGATAAGGCTGACGCTCCCGGGCGCGTGCCCGAGTGCGTGCAGCGAGATGAGGAGGGTCTCGGTGACGCGGGAGGTCTTCATCGGCACGGCTCCTTCACGAGTGAATCCACAGGAGGTCCACGCACTGGTGTCCCCACGAGAGGACGAGCACCGAGCGAGGAGGAGAAGGTGGCGTGAGCACCTCGCAGGCGAGCGCCGCGGCGACGCCACTGCTGGCACCCAGCGAGTCGCCCAGGGTGCGGCACGGGCTCAAGCGAGGGACGTCTTCCCCCAGCGCCCGCGCCGCCAGGGTGTGCAGGTGTTGCTCCGCCTCGCTCCACGGCTCCGCGTTGCACACCACCGCGAGCAGGGGCGGAAGGCCGCGTTGCCGGTCCAGGAAGGCCGCCAGCCGCTGCTCCAGGCCGAGCCTGGAGACGAAGCGGAAGCTGGCATGGGCCCCCAGGAAGCGGGCCCCGGAGGACTCGGGCGCGCCGCGCTGGAGCAGCAACAAGCCCGCGGCTTCCGCGAGCCAGGTGACTCGGTCCCCTTCGCCAGAGAACGCGGCCTCGACGAACGGCGTGGTGGGTGACTCGACGCCACCCGCCAGCAACGAGCCCGTCGCGCCCTGACGGAGCCGATGGAAGGCCATGCCGATGGCCTGACCTCCGGAGCAGCGGTCCGTGGTCAGCGTTTTCGCGAAGCCCCGCATGCCCAGGGAGATGGTGGCGTGTCCCTGCGCCGCCGCGGGGAACCAGGCCGTGGCGAGGTAGGGGCTGACGGCGCCCGCGCCCAGCGTGTGCAGTGCGCGGAGCTGGGGTTCCGCGAAGGACCAGCCCGCCAGCATGTTGCCGACAATCATCCCGCACGCCTCGCGCTCGGAGGGTCGCAGGGGATGGTCCTCGAGCGTCTGGGACACGGCGGCGAGCATCAGCAAGGAGAACCGGTCGACCTTCTTGGACTCTCGCGGCGAGAGGTGGGCTCTCACCGCGAGGTCCGCCGTGTCGACACAACGGTCCCGCGTGGGCTCGAAGCGCTGACCGCTTCGTACCGCCGCGAGGAGTTCCTCCAGCGTCCCCCCACGTCCGCACACCACGGCCTGGGCATGGACGAGCACGGGGTATTCGTCTTCCTGGCGCGCGGGGGCGGGAGCGTTCATGGGGGCGTGTCTGGGTTCAGCGCTGAGGGGTGAAGCGGCCCTTGGTGGACGCGCCTCCGGGGGTGGGCCCGTAGTTCGCGATGACGCGGAAGATGTAGAAGCGCGCGGGGACCTGGAGCGAGCCGTAGAAGACGCGAGCGAGCGCGGCGATGCGGGGGTCCTCGATGGGACCGTGGCGCTGGACGTAGGAGTTCTCGGCCGCCTCCAATGACTCGTATTCGCCGTAGTTGATGGACATGCGCGAGGCCTCCACCGCGCGAGGCGAGTACGGCGTCTGCACCTCCGGAGAGGGCGCGGTGGTCTCCACGAGCAGGTCGTCGCCGAAGTAGCCCGCCGGCTTGCGACCGCGCGTGACGACCTTCACGTCGTAGAGGGCCTTGCGGTACTGCTCCCAGTACTGGGGGAACGGGACGAACAAGCCCAGATGGGCCACGTGGTTCGTCTTGCCGACGCCGAACTCGGTCCCCTTGGGTTTGTTGGTGATGGCCCCCGGAGTGAAGGCTTCGGTCAGCGATGCGATGTGCACTTCCGGCGCGCGGCGGACGTAGGGCGCCACGGCGGCGAGGCGCGCCTGGAGCGTCTTGTCTGAGCCCACCGCGGTGCTGAACCGGGCATACGTGAGGTACTTGAGGGCCAGCGGGTCCAGGCTGTCCAGCACGCGCTCGTTGATGAAACCGGGCTCCTTCAGATAGGCGTCGCGGGTGGTCTCCAGCGCCTTGACGAACTGTTGCTTCGCCTCGGGTGCGACGTCGTAGACGATGACCTGGGCAACGGGCTGCGCGGAGGCCTGGGCGCACACGAGGAGCACCCCGGCCAGGGTGAACAGGGGAATCAGCTTTCGCATGTGAGGGATTCCTTGCGGTTCGTGGTCAGGAGACTGCGTCAGCGCGCCATGTAGTTCTCGACGACGACGCCAGTGGCGATCCCCGTCGTGGCGGCGCCGGTGCGTTGGATGCGCGTGGACTTCAGGGTGGCGGGCAGCTCGTAGTACTCGGTGTACGCGACGTGCCCGGAGCCATCCGCCAGGGCGATGAGGGCGGTGCCAGACATTCCAGGCCGGGCGAGGATGGTCTTGCGAATCTCCTCGACGGGCGTGGCGGTCGCGAAGAACTCCACGCTGGCCGTCTGCCCGACGTAGCCAATCTTGAAGAAGTTGAGCGAGGCGATGTGCTGCTGAAACACCTTCGCCTCGTCCTTGTAGGGCATGGCGGAGAGGAACGTAGGCGCCGCGGACTTGGTGCCAGCGCCCTTGACGCGATTACGCTCCCAGGCCCAGTCACTGAGGACTACATCCACGAGTCGCCCTTGCAGACGTGCCGGAGTGGCGCTGGCGACACGGTCCGTCGCGGGCTGTCGCTGACGGGTCATGACAGTGGCCAGCTCGCCGTCGAAGTAGCGGCTGAGGATGATGTACTGCGGGTCCGCGTCGCGGGTGGCGGGGAGGACTTCGACGACCTTCTCGCTGCCGAAGCCCGTGGCCACCCTGTCATAGGGGCCCGAGCGCAGCGAGCTGGTGAGGAAGGCGCCCTCGGTGCCTTTCTTCACGGTGTAGATGTCGATGGCGAAGTAGCTGGCGCGTGCGGCGGCTTCCATCTCGTAAACGGGCTCATCCGCGTGTGCCAGGGGCATGCACAGCACGGTGGCCAGGCCAAGCAGCGCCTGAATCCAGGCAGGACTGCGGTGGTTCTTCATGGGGGTCCCTCCGTTCGGAATGGGGACTGCGATGGGCTGGCGAGCTGTGTGTGCTGCCCACTGCTGAGCAATCCCGGGACCAACTCCTGTCACCGCGCTTCCACGTGCGTTTCCAGGGAGTTGGCTTCACCGACGGAGGCCAGAGCGGCCCGCCAGGTCGGATGTTTTTCTCCGAGGGGTTTCACGGCCCGGCCAGATGCAGTGGGCGGCTGCCGCGAAACTCACTGGAGTGACCCGGCTCTCGCGCCTGCCGAGGAGCTAGGATGTTTTTGGCCTGGCACCGGAGAGCTGACTACGCATGTCGGACAAGGTTGTGCAGCGAACTGCACACGGACGCAGCCTCCGCGTGAATGAGCGCGGCGCATCCCATGGAAACTCCTGAAGGCAGCGAATGGGTCCATCGCTTGCACCGGCGCGCTCACATGAAGATCTTCACGTCCCGACACCTGTTCAAGTGGCCCCTGCTGTTCTCGCTGCTGTTCCTCACACCGGGCCTCGCGATTGCGGCCATCGAAGAGGCTCCCTTGGAGGCCCTCCCAGGCACACAACCGCGGAGGGCCCTGCACTTGATGGACCCCGCACCCGCGGCAGCCGAGCCCGAGGAGGTCAAGTCGGAGGCGCTCGCGGCACTCCACACGAGCGCACGCATCGCGGCGGAACTCGGAGCCATGTCGTTGACAGCCTTGACCATGGGCCTCACGGGCGTCTTGGTCGGAGCCGTGTACTGTGACGCCAATAACAACAGGCCCAGCAGAGTCCCCTCCTCGGGCGTACTGGGTTCCTGCACAAGCGAAAGGGTGTATGGCTTCCTGGTGGGCGCCGCGGTGGGCGCTCCCATCGGCGTCATGTGGGGGGCGCGCATCCTGGGAGGAAAAGGGACGTGGACCGGAACACTCCTGGGCGCCGGCGCGGGGGCGGGAGCAGGAACCGTGACGGCGCTGCTTCTCAGAGACGTCAAACCCGGCGATGCGGCTGTCCCTTTGGGTGCCCTGGTGGGCTCGCTCATCGGCTCCGTCGTGGGCTACGAACTGTCTCACTCCGCCAACAGCGCGCGTCCAGAGCCAACGGAGAGCCGCGTGCTGCCTTCGGTGGCGGTGTCTCAGGGAGGAATGATGCTGGGCTTGAGCGGAGGCTTCTGAGCGACTCCCGAGTCCTCGTGTAAACGCACGCGGCCCGAGCCCCCTCGCGGGACTCGGGCCGTCGTTCAGGGAGAAGCCGCGTTAGAGCGCGGTGGCCCAGCGCGTGTCGTGGTCGCTCCAGAAGCGGTGAAGGTAATTGCCGGCCTGCTGGACGAGGACCGCCTCCGTCCCGTCATCGAGGATGGCCGTCACGGTGATGCCGTTCATGTTCCAGTTGTCGCCCGTGGCGAAGGGGTCAGGCTGGCCGGAGGTGAACTGGATGCTGAACTCCTCGACGTTGGCGAGCAGCACGCCCGTGGGCGTCGTCATCGTCACGGTGTGCGTGGACCCGTTGCCCCAGTTCGCGCCGTTGTTCAGGTTGATGCTGGTCGTGAGCAGGTTGCCGGACAGCCCCACGTACTTGAGCGAGGCCACCGCATGGCTGGCATTGCGCAGGTCGTCTCCGCCCGTGACGACGGTGATGCGCAGCTTGGTGATGACACGCATTCCGTCCTCGGCATGCGCCATGCCGGGCAGCAGGAACAGCACGACGGCGGCCAGCAGCGCCGTCAGGGTCGAAACAAAGCGGGGCGTCATCGCACTCGGAACAAGGGCAGCGTTCATCGTCGTCTCCTCTAGGGGTGGGTCGAGCTCGTGGGCATGGCGCGGCCAGCGGGGCCGCTTCGCTCACGAAGCGAAGCCAAGGTGCCGCGAAGCCAGGAGGCTGCCCACTGCCAGATTTCTTGCCCTGCCCCGGATGACAGCGAAGTGGAACCCTCCGCGCCCATGGGAAGACTCGCGACACTGCTCCTCGGGTTGCTCTGGAGCACACCGCTCCTCGCCGCTCCCGCCGAGGACTTCGGCTCACGGCCCGAGGCGCTGCGCATCCAGGTGGTGACCTTCGGTCCCGGCCCGCACGTCCAGGAGCGCTTCGGGCATACCGCCATCTGGGTGGAGGACACGCGGCTGGGCACCTCCGTGCTCTACAGCTATGGCGTGACGTCCTACGGCCCCGGCTCCGGGGTGCGCTACCTCCTGGAGAGACCCAGGTACTGGGCCGCCCGGCTCTCGGTGGAGCATTCCTTCTTTCTTTATCGCGCACGAGGCCGCTCCATCCTCCTCCAGGAGCTGGACCTGCCCGTGGAGCAGCGACGCCGCCTCTTCGCGCGCCTCGAACGGGACGTGAATCCCGCCACGCGCGAATACGCGTATGACCCGCTGCGGAGCAACTGCGCGACTCGCCTGCGGGATGCACTCGACGAAGCCCTGGGCGGAGCATTGAGTGCCCAGCTCGCGGGCCGTGCTTCACTGACCTGGCGCGAGCACCTCCGCCGCTACACCCGCGAGGTTCCCCTGTTCCAGTGGGCGCTGATGCTCTGGACGAACGACACGGTGGACGCCCCGATGACCCGGTGGGAGGAGGCCGCCTTTCCCGTGGAGCTGGCCCAGGCGCTCGCGGAGGGCTCCTTCACGGACGAGCACGGCACCTCGACTCCTCTCGTGAAAAGCAGTCGCGACGAGCACCTGACCACCACCCGCCCTCCCCCGCTGGCGCTGGGTCCTTCCTCGCTGACGCGCGGGCTCCTCGCCCTCTTCACCGCGGGAACGCTGCTCCTGCTCGCGGTGCCCCGCGCGGCCACGCACCGCCGCGCCTTCCGCATCGCCTTCGGGCTCTACCACGCGCTCGTCGGCGCGACGCTCGGGTCGGCGGGCGCCATCGGCTTCGTCCTGATGGTCGGCTCCGTCCACCCCTACTTCGGCTTCAACGAGAACCAGTGGATGGCCCATCCCCTGTCATTCGCGCTGCTTCCCCTCGGCCTGGGCATCGCTTCCGGGAACGAGCGCTCCGAGCGACGGGCACGTCACTATGTCGGAGTGCTCGCCCTCGGCTCCCTGCTGGCGGTGGTGCTCAAGCTGTCGCCCACGTTCCAGCAGGACACCCGCGAGCCGATGTCCGTCCTGCTCGTCGCGAACCTCGGCCTGGCGCTCGTCCATGTGAAGCGGTGGCGTGTCACCCTCCCGCGAGGAGCATCACCTCGACCCGAGCCCCACCTTCCGGGAGATTCGACGCACGCAGCGTCCCTCCACTCGCCTCGATGAGCCCGCCCACCAGCCGCATCCCCAGGCCCGAGCCCTCCGACTTCGTCGTGCCTCCTGTCGGCCGAGCCCCGTCCAACAGCCCCGCCCGGAAGCCCGGCCCATCGTCACTCACCCGCAGCAGGATGTTCCGCGTGCCGCCCTCCGGCTCCACGCTCACCTGGACGATGCCCGCGCCTCGCTGCCCATCTCCTTCACACGCATTGACGAGCAGGTTCGTCACCACGTGCAAAAGCCCCCGCTCGCCGCCGACCACCCAGACGCGCGGCCCCTGCCCCGCGGGTGCCCCGGGCCCGAGCAGGATTCGCACATGCGAGTACCGCGTCTGCACCACCGCCGCCGCGTTCCTCAAGGTGGTGGAGACCTCGACGGGGGTCGCCTCGTCAATCATCGCCAGTTCGCCCAGGGCGCGTGACTTCACGCTCTCCACGAACTCCCACAGCTCCCGCAGGTCGGACGCCAGGCCCTGCATGTGCCGGGAGCACGAGGCGCCGCCCGGGTCTCTCAGGAGCAGGTCCGCGCGAAGCCTCGCCGCCGACAGGAGCGTCCTCGCGTCGTGGTGCTCCCGCAGGATGACGCTCAGGTTCGTCCGCGCCCGCCGGATGCGCACCCCCTCCGCGCCGGACTTGAGGACCATCCGCCGCGCCACGCCACAGGCAATCGCGGCCACGCTGCCCGCGCTGCCGACGAAGATGACGAGCAGCGCGACTTCGGACAGGCCATAGGTCACATGGCTGGCGTTGAACCGGAAGTCGAGGACGACGAGCCCGCCCAACAGCAACAGATTCGCTCCCGTGCCCAACCAGGCCACACGCGGTGACAATCGCAACGCGGTGATGAACACGACGGCGATGACGGCGGAGGGGTCCGGCATCCGCAGCAGCCCCGTGTAGCTGGGACCGTGCCACAACAGCGTGGACAGGAGCGTGCCCTGCGCGACGACGGCGTCCAGGAGCGCGGAGGCCACGAGCATCCGGGGACCGAACAGCCTGCGCCTTCCCGCCCAGAGCGCGGCGACCGACAGCGTCATGCCGGTCAGCAACAACGCCAGCTCCAGCACCGCGGCCGGAAGACCTCCCTCCGCGGCCACGCCCCCCAGCGCCAGGAAGCGCGCCAGGACGAGCGCGCAGAAGATGATGCGCACCGCGCTCACCAGCACCTCGCCCTCGTTGGACGCGTCGGTGAGGACCTTGCGTGTTATGCTTTCCTGTATGGCCATGGTCCAACACCTCCTGCTGATAGAGGACTCGGTCAGCCTGGCGCGCGTGCTCGAAGACGTCCTGCAATCCCGCGCTGAACGAATCACTCACGTCACCACCCTCGCCGCCGCGCGCGCGGTGCTTCGCACCCAACCTCCCGACGCGGTGCTCCTGGACGTCAGCCTGCCGGACGGCACCAGCGACTCACTCCTGGACGACCTGCTCGCGGTGGAGCCCCTGCCGTATGTCATTGCCATCAGCGGCAGCGCGACGGCCGAGCAGGCCTTCCGACTGGCCGCCAGCGGCGTGCGCGCCTTCGTCCCCAAGCCGCTGGACCTCGCGCGGCTGGAAGCCGTGTGGACCCAGACGCTGGCGCGCCCTCCCGAGCTCGGCCCCGCGTTGAGGGCGAGCGCCGGCAAGGTGCCGCTGCATCACTTCGAGAGCCTGGTCCGGGACACCCTCGTGGACGAGGCCCTCGCAAAATCCGGTGGCAGCGTGCGCGGCGCCGCGAAGCTGCTCCAGATCTCCCGCCAACTCCTCCAACACATCCTCAACGCCCGGGACTGACCTTCTTCCCCCTCGCCCTGGGACAAACGGCGCCCGCCCACAATCTTCAAGCGGCGTACCAGAAGGGCACGGCCCGCCCCCGCCCGAGACCGCGTCTCAAGCGTGGCCCCCAAGGCAACCTCGCGGCGCCTCCCGTTGCCTCGCGAGCCACGGCCCCCCCGCTCGATTCTTCCC
>NZ_JABXEM010000675.1:0-383 GCF_013372595.1 Myxococcus sp. AM011 | reverse complement strand
CGCCGGCACCGCGGATTTCCAGATCGTGCGTGGCCAGGGTGAAGCCGGCGCCCAGCTCGTCCATCGAGGCGATCGCTTCCAGGCGCTTCTCAGCGTCGGGGGTGATCGCGCGGCGGTCGGGCGTGATCAGGTACGCGTAGGCGCGGTGGTGCGAACGTCCGACGCGGCCACGCAGCTGGTGCAGCTGGGACAGCCCGAAGGTATCGGCGCGCTCGACGATCAAAGTGTTGGCGTTGGAGATGTCCAGGCCGGTCTCCACGATGGTGGTGCAAACCAGGATGTCATGCTCGCGGTTCCAGAACCGTTGCACGGTGGTCTCCAACAGGTCCTCGGGCATCTGCCCGTGCGCGACCACCACCCGCGCCTCGGGCACCAGCTCACGC
>NZ_JABXEM010000674.1:0-384 GCF_013372595.1 Myxococcus sp. AM011 | reverse complement strand
CAAGAGTGAACACGTAATTCATTACGAAGTTTAATTCTTTGAGCATCAAACTTTTAAATTGAAGAGTTTGATCATGGCTCAGATTGAACGCTGGCGGCAGGCCTAACACATGCAAGTCGAACGGTAACAGGAAGAAGCTTGCTTCTTTGCTGACGAGTGGCGGACGGGTGAGTAATGTCTGGGAAACTGCCTGATGGAGGGGGATAACTACTGGAAACGGTAGCTAATACCGCATAACGTCGCAAGACCAAAGAGGGGGACCTTCGGGCCTCTTGCCATCGGATGTGCCCAGATGGGATTAGCTAGTAGGTGGGGTAACGGCTCACCTAGGCGACGATCCCTAGCTGGTCTGAGAGGATGACCAGCCACACTGGAACTGAGACA
>NZ_JABXEM010000673.1:0-386 GCF_013372595.1 Myxococcus sp. AM011 | reverse complement strand
ATTTTCAGTTGGTCCATAACCATTAATAATTTGAGGATGCTTCGGTTTTTGATTAAGCAAATCCACCCACTTAGCATTCAATACTTCTCCACCAATTAATAAATACTTTAACGGTGCCAATACTTCTATTCGTTCACTAGCAATCTGATTAAATAATGAGGAGGTTAACCACATAGTATTAACGTCATTTTCATTGATTAATTGTTCTAACGCTATTGGATTTAATAATTGTTCTTTTTTAGCAACAATCAGCTTTCCACCATTGAGCAATGCACCATATATTTCAAATGTTGCAGCATCAAAGGCTATAGTTCCTGATAACAAAATCGTCGTCTCTTCATTTAATGGTACATAATGAATTTGATGGACCAAGCGAACAATACCTC
>NZ_JABXEM010000672.1:0-387 GCF_013372595.1 Myxococcus sp. AM011 | reverse complement strand
TCTTTCCTCCGTACGCCTACAACACGAACATGGCTCGCAGTGCGACGGGCCCGGCCTCGACGCCTTCAAGCGGCGGTGACGACGGGGGAGGCGACCATGGAACGTGTGTGGCGCCCTGGGAACTGGTGATGCTTAGCAACGGTGCGGAGCTGCCCGCTGGGATGCTGCGGCCCGGCATGCGGGTGCTCACCATGCACGAGCACGAGAAGGACGGGGGCGTGTTCGAAGTCACCCACGTCAGCCGCCACAAGGCGCCGCGCTCCAGGCTGTACATGGAGGACGGCCGCGTGCTCGTGGTGACGCCCGACCATCGGTGGCGTACGGTGGAGCGTGGCTGGACTCGCACGGATGCACTGAACCCAGGCGAGATGATTGAAGGCTTCGCGC
>NZ_JABXEM010000671.1:0-387 GCF_013372595.1 Myxococcus sp. AM011 | reverse complement strand
CTGGCATGCAGTGACGCATGGGGCACGGTGTGTCCCATGCCCGCGTGCCAGGACAACGCCTGCGGCGTGGGCGGCTGCGAGTGCCCGGAGCTGGGGCCGGACCTGGTCGTCCCGCCGAAGCTCGACGTGGACCTGCTGGTGGGCCTGTGCTGGCGGGGCAACCCCGGCGTCGGCGCGCCCGTCGTGGCCCCGCCGGCGCCTGGCGGACGGGTGTGCGAGCAGGACGCCCCGCTGCCCACGACGGAGCGGCTCGTCCTCCTGCGCAACGGCGGGACGCTCGAAGCGCCGGACTGGAGACCGGAGCTGGTGTTCCAGGCGGATGGTTTGACCGCGGCCGTACGCCCCCTGGATTGTGACAAGCACGCCTCCACCCCAGGCTGCCAGTAG
>NZ_JABXEM010000670.1:0-394 GCF_013372595.1 Myxococcus sp. AM011 | reverse complement strand
GTAGCCCGGCGACTGGCTGAACTGGCCGCCGAGCGATCCCCCGCGCATTGGCTGGACATCGGTTGTGGCGAAGGTTATTACACCGCGCAGATTGCCGAAGCCTTGCCGCATGCCGATGGCTATGCGCTGGACATCTCCCGCGAGGCGGTCAAACGCGCCTGTCGTCGTGATCCGGCGCTGACCTGGATGGTCGCCAGCATGGCCCGTGTGCCACTTGCGGATGCCAGCTGCCAGTTTCTGGCCAGCGTGTTCAGCCCGCGGGACTGGCAGGAAGCCAAGCGCTTGCTGACCCCAGGCGGCGGGCTGATGCGGGTCGGCCCGACCAATGAGCATCTGATGGAGCTGCGTCAGCGGCTCTATGATGAAGTGCGCGATTACGCCGACGACAAGCACC
>NZ_JABXEM010000669.1:0-399 GCF_013372595.1 Myxococcus sp. AM011 | reverse complement strand
TGATTGAGCAACGCCCGCCGGGCCTGCTTGAGATTGCGCTCGTCATCGTCTTCGGGAACGTAGCGTTCGTCGCCCCAGAACAGGTGCACCTTGGACCATTCAATCTGCTGTGCTTGGGCGCTGAGGTAGCGCAGAAGCGCAATCCCGTTGCCGCCCCCGGTCAGCACGATCAGCGCCTGCCCTCTGGCCGCCACCGCGGCCCCGATGGCGCCAACCAAGCGCTTACCCGCGGCCGCGACCAGAATGTCGCTATCGGGGAAGATCTCGATGCTACTGCTCACCGGTACTGCACCTTCTTGATTCCCTCGAGCGCGGCGCAGTAGATTTCGTCGGGGTCCAGCCGGCGCAGGTCTTCGGCTAGGCACTCACCGGTTACCCTGCGCGCCAAAGGAACCAGAG
>NZ_JABXEM010000668.1:0-401 GCF_013372595.1 Myxococcus sp. AM011 | reverse complement strand
GGGATACATTGTTCAGCCAACCCCATGAGAATTCACCAGTCCAGAAGAAGGGTTGTTGTAAGGAATCACCACCAACGCTGGTCGGTTTACCCATAGCAGTGGTGTAGCGAATCTGCCCTTTACGCGTCAGATAAGGAATACTATTAGATGCAACTTGCCATTGCGTAACGCGTCCGTCCTCTTCTTCAACCTTGACGTCAAGTTGCCCCTGTAATGTATTGAATAAATTGGTAATAGCAAATGGGCCTGGAGGAACATTTTCTTGATAAATAATACGGTTGTTCTGTGAGACAGTGACCTTTGCATTCGTTTGTGCGACACCCGTGATTTGCGGTGCGTAACCACGTAGGTCTGGCGGTAACATATTCTCATCGCTTTTCAACGAAATGCCAGAAAAATGG
>NZ_JABXEM010000667.1:0-401 GCF_013372595.1 Myxococcus sp. AM011 | reverse complement strand
CCACATGGCGGCGATGTAGAGCACCACGCCAATGGTCGCCACCCAGAAGTGCACCTCGATCAGGCGCGTGCTGTACATCTTCTGTTGACCGAACAGGCGCGGAATCATGTAGTACATCGAGCCGATGGTGATCATCGCCACCCAGCCCAGGGCGCCGGAGTGCACGTGGCCAATCGTCCAATCGGTGTAGTGCGACAGCGCGTTGACGGTCTTGATGGACATCATCGAGCCCTCGAACGTCGCCATGCCGTAGAAGGACAGCGCCACCACGAGGAACTTCAGGATCGGATCCGTGCGCAGCTTGTGCCAGGCACCCGAGAGGGTCATGATCCCGTTGATCATGCCGCCCCACGACGGCGCCAGCAGAATCAGCGAGAACACCATGCCGAGCGACTGTGCCC
>NZ_JABXEM010000066.1:0-41738 GCF_013372595.1 Myxococcus sp. AM011 | reverse complement strand
GTTGCCGGGCTGGGGGCGGGGCGTGACGGTGCCAATCTCCACGGCGGAGAAGCCGCAGGCGAACAGGCCGTCCACCGCCTCCGCGTCCTTGTCCAGGCCCGCGGCCAGGGCCACGGGGTGGGCGAAGCGCAGGCCCGCCACCTCCACGGACAGCGCGTCGGAGACGCCCCGGAGGGCCCGTCCTCGCAGGGACTGGCACAGCTCCTGGGAGTGCCCCAGCTCCCGCAGGCCGAAGAGGCCGAGCCGGTGCGCGGGCTCCGCCGGGAGCCGGAAGAGCAGCGAACGAGTCAGTCCATACATGCGCTTGGGGCTCAGGCGGGGATGAACGACGCCTGGCGGGCCCAGGCGAGCGTCTGGTCCACCTGCTCCGGCGTGAGGATGCCGTTGTTCTCCACCAGCTCGATTTCACGGCGCATGTCCGTCTCGAGCAGGTAGGGGCCATCGGTGTTGATGGTGAACTTCACCTTGCGGTCCCAGAAGGTGCGGATGATGTGGCGCAGCTCCTCCACGCCCTCCACCGCCTTGGTGTGCAGGTTCGACGTCGGGCACAACTCCAGGACGATGTCGTTCTCCCGCAGCACCTTCATGGCCGCCTCGTCATAGGCCGCGCGGATGCCATGGCCGATGCGGTGCGGCTTGAGCTTCTCCACCACGGACATGACGCCCTCGGCGCCCGTGCCGCGTGTCTCGCCGGTGTGCACCGTGCACTTCAGGCCCGCGCGCCGCGCCCGGCCGAAGAGGTCCTCGTACTGCGCCACGACTTCGGGCTTGAGCTCCATGGCGTTGGTCTCCGTGCCGGCCAGGTCGATGCCGTACACGCCGCGCGTGCGGTACTTGATGGCCTTGTCCACGAGGATGCTGTTGAGCCGGTGGTCGAACTCACGGGCCAGACAGAAGATGAAGCCCACCTTCACGCCGTACTCGAGCACCGCGCGGTCCATGCCCCGCAGCGCCGCGTGGATGATGTGGTCCAGATCCAACTCGGACTGGAGGTTGCGCTTCATCGGATTGAAGCGCAGCTCGATTTGCGTCACCCGGCTGCCCCGGTACTCCTTGCCGATGATTTCGTAGACGGAGCGCTCAATCGCGCTGGGTGACGACTGAATCTTCTCCGTCCAGGTGTGGAGGATCTTCAGGTAGTCATCCAGGCTCCCCACCTTGCCCGGACGGGAGGTGATGAGCTCCACGAAGTCGAAGTACGTCTTGACCGGGAGCTTGAAGCCTTGCTGATGGGCGATGGACCAGAGGATGTGGGGGGCCACCGAGCCGCCCACGTGGATGTGGAGGTCGATCAGTTCACGTGCCATGGCGGTATGTATGCACAGTGCCGGGCACACGTAAAGGATACCGCCGTCACCGTCTCAGCAGGACGTAGACCGCCCCCGTTCCTCCGTCTTGCGGACGTGCGGTGGAGAACGCCAGCAGCAGTCCTCCAATGCGCTTCTGTGACAGCCACGACTTCATCAGCTCCTTCAGCACCGGCATCGAATCCTTGGAGTGCAAACCGCGCCCGTGGACGATGAGCACGCACCGGTGACGGGCGCGGCGACTGTCGGCGAGGAAACGCTCCAGCGCCGCCTTCGCCTCGGCCTGTGTCATGCCGTGCAGGTCCAACTGGCCCTGGATGGAGAAGTCACCCCGGCGCAGGGCGCGCAGCAGGTTGCGGTCCACGCCAGGGCTGGTGCCCTCCAGGAACTCGTCCGCGCCGGAGGAGATGTCGAAGTCTCCCTGGCCGGCGACCAGCTCGGAGAGCTGCGCGAGCGCCTCCGCGTTCTCGTCGATGAGCTCCGGCAGGCGCGGGTTCGACTTGGGCGGCTCGCCCCGGTGGGTGATTTGGGCCACGCCGTCCATGGCGGAATAGAAGAGGGCGGCGTCGTCCTCGGCGCTCTCGCGGACGGGCTTCGCCTTGGTGGCGCGCGCGGGAGCGGGAGCCGGCTTGCGCTTCTCGGCCTCGGCGGCGGCGCGGGCCTGGGCCTCCTTCTTCTCCTGCTCCTGGAGGGACTTGATGGCGCCCTTGAAGGGGTTGTTGTGGAACGCCTCGTCCTTCTTCTTCGGGGGGGCTTTTTTCTGCGAGCTCATGGCGGGAGAAGACCTCGTCGTGGGCGATGGCGGGATGTAACCCTGGGCTACATCCCGCGCAGGCGCCGGATTTCCTCGTAGGCGTCGCGGACATCCTGGAAGTGGCGGGCCACCTCGTCGGCGTCCTCGCCCTTCAGGTGGGCATGCTTGTCCGGGTGCAGCTCCGCGGCGAGCCGCCGGAAGGCGCTCTTCACCTCGGAGTTCGTGGCGTCTGGCGTCAGCCCGAGCGCCTCGTAGTGCGACGAGCTGTCACCCAGGTGGAGCGTGGCGATGGTGTGCTGCTCCTCGGGGGACAGCTCCAGGCCGTCGCCCACCCGGCTGAGAATCTCGCGCTCGGAGCGCTGGAGGGAGCCGTCCACGAGCGACAGTTCGAAGAGCGCGTCCAACAGCCGCCGCCGCTCGCTGGAAGGCATGGCCTCCTGGCAGGCGGCCACGGCGTCATCCAGGTTCGGCGGCACGGCGATGAAGTCCTTGAGGCGCCCCCGCACGAACTCCAGCGAGTCCGGGCCGTACTTGAGGACCTCCTCGAAGTAGCGGCGGATTTCGCGAACCTCCTCGCGGCGCACCTCACCGTCGGCGCGGGCGACCTCCACGAAGAGGGCGCAGAGGCTGCGCGTCAGGTGCGCGTCGGCTTCCTCCTGGACGGAGGCGGCATCGCGCGGCCCGCCGCGTGCGACGAAGGCGGAGGGCGACAGCGGGGGGAAGTCGGCGAGCGCGTCAGGGGACTCGGCCGGCAGGGCGTTCATCTCGTCGAAGCGATGCCCGACGAAGCCGCCCACGGCCCCCAGCAAGACAATGGCCCACGGGCTGCCGATGAGCAGCCCGACACAGAGACCTATCATCACCCCGAGCACTTTTCCTGAGCCCATGGCCGCGGTTTCCCTCCCTGCCGGGTGGGGAGTCTCTCATAGAGTGGGCCGCGCTATGGCCCAGTTGATTGACGGCAAGGCAGTGGCGGCGCGGGTGCGAGCGGAGGTGAAGGCGGAGGTGGCCCGGCTCAAGGCGGAGCGGGGCCTCGTCCCTGGCCTCGCCGTGGTGCGGGTGGGGGAGGACCCCGCGTCCAAGACGTACGTCACCGGAAAGAAGAAGGCCGCCGAGGAGGTGGGCTTCCACTCCTGGGAGCACCACCGGGATTCCACGGTGTCCCAGGAGGAGCTGCTCGCCCTGGTGCACCGGCTCAACGAGGACCCCACGGTGCACGGCATCCTGGTGCAACTGCCGCTGCCCCGGCACATCGACGCGGACGTCATCATCTCCGCGGTGAGGCCGGAGAAGGACGCGGATGGCTTCCACCCGATGAACGCGGGCAGCCTGCTGCTGGGCCGCCCCGCGACGCGGGCGTGCACGCCGCTGGGCGTCATGCGGCTGTTGGAGGAGATTGGCTGTGAGCCGTCCGGCAAGAACGCCGTCGTCGTGGGCCGCAGCAACATCGTCGGCAAGCCGATGGCGCTGATGCTGCTTCAGCGCAACGCCACCGTCACCCTCTGCCACAGCAAGAGCGACCTGCCGAGCGAGGTGTCGCGGGCGGACATCCTCGTCGTGGCGGTGGGCGTGCGCGAACTGGTGAAGGGCGCCTGGATAAAGCCCGGCGCGGTGGTCATCGACGTGGGGATGAACCGGAAGGAAGAGGACAACAAGCTGGTGGGGGACGTGGAGTTCGCCGCCGCCTCCGAGCGTGCGTCGTTCATCACCCCCGTGCCCGGCGGGGTGGGGCCGATGACCATCGCCATGCTCATCCGCAACACGCTCGAGGCCGCCATCCGGAGTGTTGTCCCTTCCTCTCATTGACAGACTTTGACTGGTGCGGTGTCGCGCCGATACACAGATGGCGTGTGTGTTTCGCGACGCTCCCGGGTTCGAAGGCTCGCGCGCGTCCGCTCGTGACTAACTAGGGCGCACTCTCCGACGAGTCCTCCAGCAAGGCCTGTCTGTCTCGCGTCGCACCTTGTCCGTCGGCGAGTGCCTGCCTGGTTTCCACGGGCCGGACCTGAGTCGTGCGGGAACGGGGGATGCCCGCATGGCGTTGCGTCCCGCGCGTGGCGCGGGCAAGGAGCGGTGTGACATGAGTGGCATTCGAAACGCGGCCCTGCTCGTCTGTGTATTCCTCCTGACGAGTCCGGACAGCGCGCGGGCACAGTTCAACGAACGCGCGCAGAAGACGCGCTATCCGGTGGTCTTCGCGCATGGCCTGGGCGGATTCGACAACCTGCTGGGGCTTCTCTACTTCGGGGACGACCTGGGGACCTTCGTGGGTGACGCCTGTGACGAGCCGTTCGAGGTGGCCTGCAATCCCTACCTGAATGCAGGCCAGCGGGCCTACAGCGCGCAGGTCGCGCCCTTCCAATCCTCGGAGGTGCGCGGGCTGCAACTGGCGGATGAGATTGAGGGCGTGCTGGCGACCACCGGCGCGACGCGGGTGAACCTCATCGGCCACTCCCAGGGTGGCAGCGACTCGCTCAAGGCCGCGCGCACGCTCTACACGCGCAAGCGTCGCGCCGTGGTGGACGTCATGGTGAGTGTCTCCTCTCCACTCCGGGGCTCGCCCGTGGCCAAGTTCGTGCTCGACACGGGGCCGACGGTGACGGACCTGGCTGACTTCCTGGCGAAGATCTACGGGGACGCGGTCTACGACGAGGACAGCGACCCCATCGCGGCCGTCAAGCAGCTGGTCTACAACGACTATGACCCCAACGACGGCGTCACCACGGGTGCGAAGGCCTTCAACGCGGCCAATCCCATGGACTCGCGCTATGCCTCCCACTATGCGTCGTTGATGACCGCGCAGTGGGGGCTGAACCTCAACCCCTCCTTCCTGGCGGTTCAGCAGTTGTTCGTCGACATCGACGGTGACGGCTACTGCGTGGATGACTGCGACAACGACGGTGCCGCGGGGCGGGGCGACGGCATTCCCAACGAGCGCGACGATGACGGAGTGGTGGGCATCAACTCCCAGCAGATGGGGCCGCGCCTGCGCTACACCCCCGTCACCTCTTCGCTCAAGATGGACACCATCGTCAGGGACACGTCCATCGACCCCGTCACCAACCTGAACGCTCCGGGCTCCGAGCAGATGACGTCGATGTCCAGCGTCATCGACCAGGACCACCTGGATGTCGTGGGCTTCGGGCCGGACCTCTTCAACGAGCGAAAGTTCTACTCAGCCCTCATCCACTACATCAGCCAGAACGAGTGACGCGGGACCGCGTGGCTCACTCCCACGCCACCGCGTAGTCGCAGTCCAGCAACTGTCGCTCATGGCCCTCGACGCGCACGTTCGTGGCGCCGAGGGTCCGCAGCACGGTGAGCATCCCCCCCTCGTGATACGGGGGCGGCATGAAGTCGCGCCGCATGTGGAGGCAGCCCTGGCGCTCGCTCTCCCACGACACGTGCCGCTCTCCATAGCTGACGGATGCGGAGTAGCTCCAGGGCAGGTGCTCCACCAGCCGACGCGGTGAACCGCCCGCCGCCGTCATCAGCGTCCTGCCCAGCGCCGACGCCAGGAAGTCCCGCGTGGCCTGCTCACCCATCGACCGCAAGGCGGAGTCGAACCCGCCGAGCCGTGGCGCGAGCAGGCCGGCGGCGCAGTACGTCAGCCGGAGGAAGTCATTGACGGGATAGAGGAAGAAGGGGACGAAGCGCCGCTCCTTCGACGTCCTGAAGCACCGCGTCCGGGCCGCCTCTCCAGCCACGCGGCGCACCACCTCCAGCACGCCCAGGAAGAACATGCCCCGCGTCATGTCGCGAGCGGTGGTCAGCGCCAGTCTCCGTGCGAGCTCCGTGAGCGGGTCCACCCCGCCGCGCTCCTCGCCCGTCTCCATGTCCATGTCCCCGCGCGTGCTCGCGTCCATCTCCTGGTGGTACGCCCCTTGGCGGGGAAACCCACGCCTCCCCGCCGGGGAGATGAACGCCACTTCACATCCGCCGGGGCGGATGACGGAACGAGGGCGTTTCCTACGCCCAGGACATGACGTATTCGCAGTCGAGCAGGCTCAAGGGCCGCCCGCGGACTCTCGCGACGCGCGTCCCCACCGCCTGCAGCACCGCCAGCAACACCCCCTCATGGTAGGTGTGGGGCATGAAGTCCCTGAACACGTTGATGCAGCCTTCGTGGGCGCCCGTCCACGTGACATGGCGCTCTCCGTAGGTGACGGCGGTGCGGTAGCCGGAGGGCAGGTTGTTGATGAGGCGCCGAGGGTCTCCCGCGGCGAGCATCAAGAAGCTGCGGCCCACCACCGAGTCCAGGAAGTCATGGGTCGCCTGGGCGCCAATGATTCGCATCGCCGTCTCGAAGCCGCCGAGTCTGGGGGCGAGGATTTCCGCCGCCGCGAAGGACATCCGGAGGAAGGCGCTGACGGGATAGAGGAAGAAGGGCACGAAGCGGCGCTCGCCGGAGGCCGCCAGGCACCTCGCCGCCGCCGTCTCGCCCGACTCGCGGCGCACCACATCCAACACTCCCAGGAAGAACATTCCCCGGGCCCGGTCCTCGCTCGCAGCCAGTCCCAGTCGCCGTTCCAACTCGCAGCCAGGGTCGAGGACTTCTCTTTCCCTGCTCCGGAACGCAATCACTGTCATGGACTTCCCCCCTGACTTGGAAGTTCGAGCGCGGAGGCGTGGTGCGTCCGGACTCGCCCCTGAAAGTGAGCCAAACCGAGTAGCCTGGAAAGCCCGACATGGTGCGACGCCGGTCGGTGTGTGCTGTCTCGGCTGGGACAATTGCATCCGCTTCCAGACGAGGAACCCGGACGGGCGACGTGTCCCAGGCGCGCCGGGAGGTGATGGCCAATTCACAGCATGGGTCGGCGACTCCTGGCGATGTGGCGGTTTCCGAGCGTTCTTGACGCGTGTCAGCGTTGTTGGATTCATTGCCGGAGTCAACGAACTGGGAGGTTTGCTTGCGGGCAAGCCCATGCGGGCGACGGCGCGACGCGGCATGCCCTTCCAGACAGGCAATGGGTGTTGACGCGAGAGGGCAGGGCCGACGGTGTGATGCGCGGCGGGGGCCTCGTGAAGCCTCCGCGCCAGGTGGGTGACACGCGGCCCTCGGGTGGTGCCTGTTCGACGCAGCGGGCCCCCGCGTGAGTGTCCACGCGGGGGCCCGGGCTGACTTCGTTCAAGGTGACGCGCCAGATGAGCCGGGCGCGTCAGGTGGCGTCAGCGGCTGAGCACCTGGACCTCGATGCGGCGGTTCGCGTCGCGGCCCTGCTCGGTGTTGTTGGACGCCACGGGCTGCTCGGCACCCACGGCGGCGACGTCCACGCGGTTGGCGGAGATGCCGTCGGCGACGAGGGCGGTGCGCACCGCCTCGGCGCGGCGCTGGGCGAGCTGGCGGTTGACGTTCGCGTCGCCCGTGGCATCCGTGTGGCCGGCGATGCGCACGCGGGAGTTGGGCTTCTCACGCAGCACGGAGGCGAGCTGCCCGACGCTCGCGTCGCTCTGCGGCGTCAGCGTCGCGGAGCCTTCCTCGAAGCCCACGCCGGCGAGGATGAAGCTGCGCGCCCCGCTGTCGATGGCCTGACGCATGGTCTGCGCGTCCCGGGCGACGGGAGGCGTGGTGCCCGCCGTGCCGGCACCGCCCACGCCCGTGTCCACCGGGCGCTGCTGGGGCTGGGGCTGCGCCTGGGGCCGCGCCGGCTGGGTGACGGCCGCCTGCTCGCGTCGAGGCTCGTGGCGCCGCCCACGCGTGAGGAACCAACCGGCCAGGAGCGCGAGCAGCGCCACGGGGATGACCCAGGACAGGTTCTTCTTCTTGGGCTCCGCGTGGTGCACCGGCGCGCGTTCAATCGGCTGCTGCCGCCGCACCGTCTCCACCGTGGGGACGGCGCGCGTCTCGTGGACCTCCTCGACGACGCGAGGCCCCACCGCGGCGCCCCCCATGCCCAGGATGCTGCCCAGCCCCGCGGGAAGCGCGGCCGACAGCAGCGACTTCTGGCCGCCGAGCAGTTGCCCCAGCCCCGCCGCGCCCATGCGGTTGTCACGCACGTGCTTGCCGATGACACCCATGATCATGGGCGCCACCAGCGCCATCATCCCGCCCGCGGACTTGCTGTTGCTGAACCCGCCCGCGCGACCGAGCGCGCTGGTGATGCTGCCCAGCTTGTCTCCGAACAGGCCATTGAGCATGCCCTGGCCGCGCTCCTCGGTGTCGGCGGAGAGGATCTCCTCGTTGCCCGCGTTGGGCCCCGTGTAGCCGCCTTCGTTGAGCTGGGACATCAGCCGCTGGGCGCCTGCTTCCGTGGAGCCTCGCTCCGCGACGCTTCCACCCACGGTGGCGATGACGCCAGGGAGTGCCTTGCCCAGGGTGCTCGGGTCCTCCCCCATCGCGGAACCCATCTGCTGCATCACGTTGCCAGTGAAACGCTCACGCACCATGTCGATGAGATTGAAAGCCATGCGAATGCCTCCTCCGGTGTTTGGCACCAGTTGGCCCGGTGCGGGGAGTCGCTCATCGCCTGCATGGCGCCGGGGGCTCCGGAGCGAACGACTCTTCAGGGGACGAAGGTGCGAACCTCCCGGGGAGGGAACATCGCCCTGGCGGCGGGCTCGGTCAGGGGGGCCGTTGCACGCCTGCTCCCGGCCAGGCACTTGCCGCGCCGGGAGCCGGCGTGCCCGCTTGACGTCGGGCGGGCGCGAGCGCGAGCGTCCGTCATCCGACGTTGGGACGAGTGCCCCAGGGGGTTGGACCATGGTGACGCGCGAGGAGCGAATCGAGGGCGGGCTGCTGGGGTTGCTGGTGGGAGATGCGCTGGGCGTGCCCTATGAGTTCCACGCGCCGGAGGGGATTCCCTCCCCAGGCGCGATTGAGTTCGAGCCGCCCGCGGGCTTCGAGCGCTCCCACGCCGGCGTGCCCCCGGGCACCTGGTCCGACGATGGCGCGCACGCGCTGTGCCTCCTGGACTCGCTGCTCTATCAGGGGCGATTGGACTTGGAGGACCTGGGCAGGCGCCTGGTGAACTGGCGCGAGTGGGGCTACCTCGCCGTGGATGGACAGGTCTTCGACGTCGGCATCCAGACCGACCGCGCCCTGGCCATGTTCCGCGCCGGTGTGCCCGGCGCGAGCTCCGGCCCCTCGGAGCAGCGGGACAACGGGAATGGCTCCCTGATGCGCGTGCTGCCGCTCGCGTTGTGGCATCGCGGGAGCGACGCGGAGCTCGCGTCGGACGCCATGCTCCAGTCCCTGGTGACGCACGGCCACCTGCGCTCGCGGGTCTGCTGCGCGCTGTATTGCCTCTGGGCCCGCCGCGCGCTGGAGGGCTCCGCCCGCCCGTGGGACGACGCGCTCGGGGCCTTCCGCGCGCTGTACCCGGAGGGCACCGAGGCCCGCGCCGAACTGGACGATGCCGTCCTCCCGCTCGGCGCCGAGGACACGCCCGGGCGCGGCTCCGGGTACGTGGTGGACTGCCTTCGCTCGGCGCGGGACTGCGTGGCGGGTGACCACGGCTTCGAGCACGTGGTGCGCGCGGCGGTGCGCCTGGGCCACGACACGGACACCACGGCGGCGGTGGCCGGCGGCATCGCTGGAGTCATGCTGGGCGCGCGGGCCATTCCGGAGCGGTGGCGCTCGGCGCTCCGGGGCCGCGAGTTGCTGGAGCCCCTGCTGCGCAAGCTGCTGGTGCACGCTTCCCGCTGACCGGATACCGCGGGCCTCGCTCCGCCCACCCCCCCGGGGGCGGAGCGAGGCCTTCAATCCAACGCCAGCCGTCGGGGAGTCCACCGGCCCGGGCCAGAGCAGGCTCTGACCTGCGGGGCCGCGTCCTCCACCATCACCACCCCGCGAATGATATGCCCAGGGTGCCTTCCTGCAACTCGATTCAAAGCCGGATTGACTGGATGTCGTGGTGTCTGGCTTTGGAATTGTACCCAGGTACAATGCCAGTCATTGCGGGCATGCGGCGCGCCTCGGCCCGCGGGGCGGAGTCAGGTGTTGACGGCGCCACAACCAGCCTAAGCTGAAAGAACTGCATTGCTGGATATGCGCGACGCGTTAGTATGGGGCGGATCCTGAGGGGCCAGCGCGGCCGGGGTGAGCCTGAGGATGTCGAACAAACATGAAATGGGTGCGCTCGCTGGACGGGCGCTGGCGAGTCATTCCGGCACGTGGGAGGCCTTGCGCTCCCTGCCACCGGTGACGGAGCCCGGACGACAGGAATCCAAACCGCTGGACGCGACGCAGGAGTCGCGCGTGCGGTGGCTGTTGTCGGAGTACCTGGGCGCGGTGCGAAGGCGGGCGGACGGGCTGTGCATCTGGTTGATGGCGGGCCAGTGGGTCTTCGCGCTCGCGCTGGCGGTGGTGACGTCCGCGCATCCCTGGGATTGGCGGATGCACCCGGGCCCCGAGCCGCTGTGGGTGGCGCTGCTGCTGGGCGGGCCGCTGTGCATCATCCCGGTGACGCTGGCGTTGCTGCGGCCTGGCGCGGTGGTGACGCGGCAGGTGATGGCGGTGACGCAGGTGCTGTGGTCCGTGCTGCTCGTGCACCTGTCGGGCGCGCGGCTGGAGACGCACTTCCATGTCTTCGGTTCGCTGGCGCTCCTGAGCTTCTATCGAGACCCACGGGTGCTGCTGACGGCGGGCGTGACGGCGGTGCTCGCGCACATGCTGCGAGGAATGGGCTGGCCGGCGCCGGGCGCCACGTTCTCCGGCGCGTCGGGGTGGAGCGTGCTGGAGCTGGCGTTCTGGGTGGGGCTGGTGGATGGGGTGCTGGTGCTCGCGTGCCGGGGCGTGGCGCGGGAGATGCGGTGTGTCGCGGAGCGGCAGGTGCGGCTGGAGCGCGCGTACGAGCGCGAGAAGCAGGAGCGCGAGCGGACGACGGAGCGAAGTGGCCGGGAGCTGGCGGACAACCAGGAGGTGATGGCGCGCCTGGAGAAGCTCGCGGCGGTGGGGCAGTTGACGGCGACGGTGAGCCACGAGCTGCGCAATCCCCTGGCGGCGGCGCGCACGGCGAACGCGGCGGTGGTGCGCAGACTGCGCAACGTGGAGGGGGCGCTGGACGACCCCCGGCTGCGGCGCTTCCTCGACATCATCGAGCGGGAGCTGGGCGTCTGCGCCAGCCTCACGTCGGAGATGCTGGAGTTCGTGCGGGAGCGTCCGCTGGTGCTCCAGCCGTGCTCGCTGCACGGACTGATGGAAGAGGTCATCGACGTGGTGCCCGCGCGCGACGGAGTGTCCGTGATGAACCGCGTGCCCGCGGCGCTCGAGCCCCCCTGGGTGGACCGGGAGCTGCTCCGCAAGGTCCTCATCAACCTGGTGCAGAACGCGATGGAGGCGATGCCCCTGGGTCGCGAGGGCAGGGTGGAGGTGAGCGCGGAGCTGGGCGTCGGTCGGGCGTTCCAGATTCGCGTCGCCGACAACGGCGGCGGGATTCCGGCGGGGGTGCTGGACCACATCTTCGACCCGCTCTTCACCACCAAGGCGCACGGCACGGGCCTGGGCCTGACGGTGGTCTCCAGCACCGTGCGGCAGCATGGTGGGACGCTGCGGGTGGAGAGCCGCGAGGGGGAGGGCAGTGTCTTCACCATCTCCCTGCCGCGCGTGCGGGCCGTCTCCGGGGTCGCCTGCCCGTCGTGAGGGAGGCTCAGCGCAGGCGGGTGAGGCGCAGGGTGCTCGGGCCCGAGAGGGAGGTGAGGCCCGAGGGATACAGGCACGACAGCAGGTCCACGGGAGTCATGGCCTGCGTCAGGGTGACGGCGTCTCCCTGGAAGCGGCCTCCCGTCACCAGGCCGACGGAGACGTGGACTCGCGCGCCGTTGATGACGTCCACCCCGGAGCCCTGGAGCGTGAAGGTGGAGACCGAGCCGTCATCCCACGTGACGGTCGCCTCGGTGGGCCCCAGGTTGCCAGCGCAACTGGTGGACAGCTCCGTCGTCGCCACGAGCACGCCCGAGGTGACGAGCGCGTCGCTCGACGTGCACGTGTCGTAGCTCGTGTAGTTCGACGCGATGACGTGCCGGTTCGACAGCCTCAGTCCCGGGTCCCACGTCTGATAGGCGCCTCCCGCGCAGGTCAGCTCCGTCGAGCCCACCTGCGCCCAGGCGGGCGCGGCCAGGAGGGCGAGTGCGCTCAGCAGCGCGGGAAGAGTGGACGGGAGGACTCTGGACGACATGGACGGCTCCGTGGGCTGCCGGCGGAAGAGGCGCGGGGTCGGATGAGTGAGCCCCGCGAAGGAGCCTCACCAGTCCGACCGCCAGTCGCACGGGCCTGTCTGGAACCCCACCCGGGTTCGCGGGCCCGTCAGCTCCGGAACGCCTCGCGCACGCCATCCCGGCGCAGCGTGAAGAGCATCCAGACGGCCACCGGCACGCCCACGACGCAGCCGGGGGACAGGATGTACAGCGCGGTGATGCCGCCCACCGTGGCCAGCCCGTAGCCCTTGAGGCTGAGCGCGCTCAGCGCGCCCCACGCGGACAGCACGCCGCAGAGGATTCCCACCAGCAGCATCAGCGCCAGCGAGACCGACAACTGCAGCGGCGCCCCGCCCGGGCCCGCGAACGGCGACGTCACGTTCAGCGCCGCGAGCACGAAGCCCAGGATGTTGAAGAAGACGTTCAGCACGCCCGTGCACAGCAGGAAGAAGGCCGGGGCGCGGACGATTTCGATGACCTTCGCGCGCGGGTCATCGGGGGGAAGCTGGATGCCAGGACCGCTCATGTACGGGCTCTCAATGCGCTCACGATCATCCGCGTCGCCGGGGATTTGTTGAGCGTGTAGAAGTGGATGCCGGGCACGCCGCGCGACAAGAGCTCCATGCACTGCACCGTGGCGTGCGCCACGCCGAGCTGCACCACCGCGTCCGGCTGGTCCTTCACCCGCTCCAACTGCAGGCCCAGGCGCATGGGCACCGTCGCGCCGCACATGCGCGTGAAGCGCTGCACCTGCTCGAAGTTGGTGATGGGCATGATGCCGGGGACGATGGGGACGTTGATGCCCGCGCGACGGGCCCGCTCCACGAAGTCGAAGTAGAAGGCGTTGTCGAAGAAGAGCTGCGTCACCACGAAGTCCAGCCCCGCGTCGACCTTCGCCTTCAGATGACGCAAGTCGTCGTCACGGGAGGCCGTCTCCACGTGGCCCTCCGGATAACACGCGCCCCCGAGGCAGAAGTTGAAATCCTCTTCTCGGATGAATCGCACCAGCTCCGAGGCGTAGGTGAAGCCGCCCTCGGCGGTGACGAAGGACTTTTGTCCCTGCGGCGGATCTCCTCGGAGGATGAGGACGTTGTCCAGCTTCGCGTCCGCCAGTCGCTGGAGCAGCTCCTTCAGCTCCTGACGCGAGTGGCCAACACACGTCAGGTGGGCCATGGCCTCGATGCCCGTCTCCGCCTTGATGCGCGTGACGAGCTCCACCGTCCTGTCGCGCGTGCTGCCGCCCGCCCCGTACGTGACGGAGACGAACCCGGGCTCCAAGGGCGCCAGGTCCTCCAGCGCCTTGAGCAGGTTGGCCACCCCTTCATCCGTCTTCGGCGGGAAGAACTCGAAGGAGAAGCAAGGGTTGGACGGATTCAAGCGATTACGAATCTTCATGTTGGACCCAGTGTAGACGGTCCCCGTTGGCCTTGATCGGCGAAGGTGCGCGGCTATAGTCCGCGCCGTTTTCACCCCCCCTTCATCAGGAGAAGCCGATGGCCCGGCGTACGCCGCTCAACGACGCCCACCGCGCGCTGGGCGCTCGGATGGTCGACTTCGCGGGTTGGGACATGCCCGTTCAGTACACCTCCGTCATCGCCGAGCACGAGGCGGTGCGCAACCACGTTGGCCTCTTCGACGTGTCGCACATGGGCGAGGTGGAGTTCACGGGTCCCGGCGCGCTGGAGACCGTCAACGCCCTCATCTCCAATGACCTCGCTCGCATCTCGGACGGGCAGGCCGTCTATGCGGGCTTGCTCAACGAGCAGGGTGGCTTCGTCGACGACATCGTCGCCTACCGCTTCAGCCCCGAGCGCATCCTCATCTGCGTCAACGCGAGCAACCGCGACAAGGATTTCGCGTGGATGAAGGAGCATGCGCGCGGTGTCACGCCCGTGGACCGGGGAGACGACTTCGCTCAAATCGCCGTGCAGGGCCCCAAGGCCGCGGGCCTGGTGCAGCGGCTGACCAAGACGGACACCTCCAAGATTGGCACCTACCGCTTCGCGGAGGGCGAGGTGGCGGGCGTCGGCGCCATCATCTCGCGCACCGGCTACACGGGCGAGGACGGCTTCGAGCTGTACTGCGCGCCGGGTGACGCGGTGGCGCTCTGGAACGCGCTGCTCACCGAGGGCCAGCAGGACGGCGTGAAGGCGTGCGGCCTGGCCTCGCGCGACAGCCTGCGCACGGAGATGAAGTACGCGCTGTACGGCAATGACATCGACGACTCGCACACCGCGCTGGAGGCGGGGCTGGGGTGGATCGTCAAGCTGGACAAGGCGGGTTTCATCGGCAAGGACGCGCTGGTGGCGCAGAAGGCCGCGGGCGTGAAGCGCAAGCTGGTGGGCTTCGAGCTGACGGGTCCGGGCATCCCCCGTCACGGCTATCCCATCCACAAGGAGGGCAAGCCGGTGGGCGAGGTGACGAGCGGAACCATGGGCCCGACGGTGAAGAAGCCCATCGGCATCGGCTACGTGCCCGCGGAGCTGGCCGCGGAAGGCTCCACGTTCGACGTCGAGATTCGCGGTCGCGCCGTGCCCGCCGTGGTGGTGAAGACGCCGTTCCACAAGAAGCCGTGAGTTCCTTCTAGCCCTGTCGAGGAGCATCCATGTCCGACCAGAACATCCCCGGTAACCTCAAGTACACCAACGAGCACGAGTGGGCCCGCGTCGACGGGAACAAGGTGGTGGTGGGAATCACCCACCATGCCCAGGCCACGCTCGGCGACGTCGTCTACGTGGAGCTGCCCAAGGTGGGCGCCACCCTCGACCAGGGCGACGAGTTCGGCACCGTCGAGTCCGTGAAGGCCGTCTCCGAGCTCTTCTCGCCCGTCTCCGGCAAGGTCGTGAAGGTGAACGACGCGCTCACCGAGAGCCCGGAGACGCTGAACGAGGACCCCTACGGTGAGGGGTGGATCCTCGAAATCGAGCTCTCGGACACCAGCCAGGTGAGCGAGCTCCTGGACGCCGCCGCCTACGGCAACCTGCTCAAGAACGCCTGAGAGTGAAGCGCCGCAGGGCCGTTGTTAGTGACGGTCCTCGAATTTTCCGACTCCGCCGTCGTGAGTCGCACGCGAGCCACCACCGCCATGTCCCTGAACTGGAAGTACCAGGAGTCGTTCGCCGGCCGGCACATCGGTCCGGATGAGCAGGAGCTGAAGCAGATGCTGTCCGCGCTGGGCGTGGACTCGCTCGATGCCTTCATCGACCAGACCGTGCCGCCGGCCATCCGTTCCAAGGAGCCGCTGCGGCTGGGGCCGGCGCGGGGGGAGCATGACCTGCTCGCGCTGCTGGAGACCATCGCCGCGAAGAACCAGGTGTTCCGGTCCTTCATCGGCATGGGCTACCACGACACGCACACGCCCAACGTCATCCTGCGCAACATCTTCCAGAACCCGGGCTGGTACACCCAGTACACGCCCTATCAGGCGGAGATCGCCCAGGGTCGGCTGGAGGCGCTGCTCAACTTCCAGACGATGGTGATGGACCTGACGGGCCTGGAGGTCGCCAACGCGTCGCTGCTCGACGAGGGCACGGCCGCCGCCGAGGCGATGGGGCTGGCGCTGCACCTGAAGGGTGAAGACGCCGGGGCCGCCTTCTTCGTCTCCGAGGGCTGCCACCCGCAGACGGTGGACGTGGTGCGCACGCGCGCCGAGCCGCTGGGCGTGGAAATCGTTGTCGGTGACCACCGCACGGTGGACCTGTCCGCGAAGAAGTACGTGGGCGCGCTGGTGCAGTACCCGGCCACGGACGGCGCGGTGCTGGACTACCGCGCGTTCGGCGAGAAGGTGCACGCGGCGGGAGGACTGCTCATCGTCGCCGCGGACCTCTTGAGCCTCACGCTGCTGACGCCTCCGGGCGAGTTCGGCGCGGACGTGGCGGTGGGCAGCGCGCAGCGCTTCGGCGTGCCCATGGGGTACGGCGGTCCGCACGCGGGCTACTTCGCGACGAAGAACGCGTACACGCGCGTGATGCCGGGCCGCCTCATCGGCGTGTCCGAGGACGCGCAGGGCCGACGTGCGCTGCGCATGGCGCTCCAGACGCGCGAGCAGCACATCCGCCGCGAGAAGGCGACGAGCAACATCTGCACCGCGCAGGTGCTGCTGGCCGTCATCGCCAGCATGTACGCCGTCTACCACGGGCCCCAGGGTCTGAAGGCCATCGCCGAGCGCGTGCACGGGCTCACCGTGCTGCTGGCTCGCGGCCTCGCGAAGCTGGGCTTGAAGGTCCGGCACGAGCAGTACTTCGACACGCTGCGCGTGGAGCTGACGACGCCGCAGGTGCGCGCGGTGCTCGCGGCCTCCGAGTCGGCGCGGATGAACTTCCGCCGCATCGACGAGAAGACGCTGGGTGTGTCGCTGGACGAGACGTCCCGCGTGTCCGACGTGGAGGCCATCCTCGCGGCCTTCGCCACGGGCGCGGGCAAGGCCGCGCCTTCGTCGCTGGACGACGTGGGCGCCAACGTGGAGACGCCGGTGGTGCCGGAGCTGCGCCGCACGAGCGCGTTCCTCACGCACGCGGTCTTCAACAGCTACCACTCCGAGACGGAGATGCTGCGCTACATCCGGCGGCTCGAGGCGAAGGACCTGTCCTTGACGCACTCGATGATTCCGCTGGGCAGCTGCACGATGAAGCTCAACGCCACCGCGGAGATGATTCCGGTGACGTGGCCGCAGTTCGGCCGGCTGCATCCCTTCGCGCCCACCTCGCAGGCGGCCGGCTACAAGGTCATCTTCGAGCAGCTGGAGCAGATGCTCTCCCAAATCACGGGCTTCGCGGGCTGCTCGCTGCAGCCGAACGCGGGCAGCCAGGGCGAGTACGCGGGCCTGCTCGTCATCCGCGCGTACCACCAGGGGCGAGGGCAGGGGCACCGCGACGTGTGCCTCATCCCGTCCTCCGCGCACGGCACCAACCCGGCCTCCGCCGTCATGGCGGGCTACAAGGTCGTCGTCACCAGGTGCGATGAGAACGGCAACATCGACCTGAACGACTTGCGCGCCCGCGCGGAGGAGCACAAGGACAAGCTCGCCGCGCTGATGGTGACGTACCCGTCCACGCACGGCGTGTTCGAGGAGGAGATCAAGGAGATCTGCTCCATCATCCACGAGCGCGGTGGTCAGGTGTACATGGACGGCGCGAACCTCAACGCGCAGGTGGGCCTCACGGCGCCCGGGCTGGTGGGCGCGGATGTCTGCCACATCAACCTGCACAAGACGTTCTGCATCCCGCACGGCGGTGGTGGCCCGGGCATGGGTCCCATCTGCGTGGCCAGCCACCTGGTGAAGCACCTGCCGGGGCACCCGGTCATCCAGACGGGGGGCGCGGACGCCATTGGCGCCATCTCCGCGGCTCCGTGGGGCAGCGCGAGCATCCTGCTCATCTCCTGGATGTACATCTCGATGATGGGCGGCGAGGGCCTGACGAAGGCGACGAAGCTGGCCATCCTCAACGCCAACTACATCGCGGAGCGGCTGCAGCCTCACTACCCGGTGCTCTACCGGGGCAAGCGGGGCAGGGTGGCGCACGAGTGCATCGTCGACCTGCGCCCGCTGAAGAAGACGTCGGGTGTCGAGGTCGAGGACGTGGCCAAGCGGCTGATGGATTACGGCTTCCACGCGCCGACGGTGTCGTTCCCCGTCGCGGGCACGCTGATGATCGAGCCCACGGAGAGCGAGTCCCGCGCGGAGCTGGATCGCTTCTGCGACGCGATGATCGCCATCCGCCAGGAGATTCGTGAAGTCGAGGAGGGGCGCATGCCGAAGGACAACAACGTCCTGAAGAACGCACCCCACACCGTCCGCACGATTACGAGCCCGGAGTGGAACCGTCCCTACTCGCGCGAGCTGGCGGTCTTCCCGGCCCCATGGGTGCGCGACAACAAGTTCTGGCCGTCCGTGGGGCGCCTGAACAACGTGCTCGGTGACCGCAAGCTCGTGTGCTCGTGCCCGCCCATCGAGGACTACATGACGCCGGAGCCCAAGCCCGCCGTCGCCTGACGGGCCGCGCAAGCTCGGTGAGTCCCAGGGCCGTCTCCCTCACGTGGGGAGGCGGCCCTTGTTTTTCGCGCGGGTCCGACTCAGCTCGCGTGCGGTGCGATGCCCTCTGCTCGGGTGGTGCCCGCGTGCTCGGGCTCCACGTGGACGACGACGTCCACCACCTGGGGATAGGCGGCGTGGAGGGTGCGCTCCACGCGGTCCGCCACCTCGTGGGCCTGGGCGGTGGTGAGGTTCGGGTCCACCTCGATTTTGAGGTCGACGTAGACGCTCTCCTCCATGCCCCGGCTGCGCACGTCGCGGCAACTGCGCACGCCGGCAACGCCCACGGTGTGCTGCGCCACCTGCGCGGGGTCCAACCTCGCCGTGTCGGAGAGGATGCCCACCGCCTGCCGGACGATGCCGTAGGCCACCCACGCCACGAAGACCATGACGCCCAGGGCGATGATGCCGTCCGCCTTCGGATAGCCCAGCGCCACCAGTCCCAGCGATGCGAGCACCGCCAGCGTGACGTAGACGTCGGACAGCGTGTGGCTCGCGTCCGCCAGCAGCAGGCTGCTCTGGTACTTGCGCCCGTAGTGGCTCTCCACGCGCGTCACCGCCAGGTTGACGCCGAGGGTGAGCACCATGACGACGGCCATGGCCGGTGTCACCTGCGCGTGACGCTCATACAGCAGCGAGTCGAGCGCCATGCGCCCCAGCTCCAGCATGCCGATGCCAATCATCGCGCCGATGCCCAGCGATGCGAGCGCCTCGAACTTGCCGTGCCCGTAGGGGTGGTCCTCGTCCGCCGGCCGCGAGGCCACGCCCATGGCGACCAGTCCCAGGACGTTGGAGCCACCGTCGATGAACGAGTGCAGTCCATCCGCCGTCACCGCGGCGGACTGGCTGAGGAAGCCGAAGAGGAGCTTGGCGCCCGCCACCACCCAGTTGGCCACGAGGATGGCGAGCAGCACGTTGCGGATGCGCTGGCTGCGCTGCTGGAGCGCGGTGCTTCTGTCGGCGGAGGACATGTCCACGGCGCGGCACCGTAGTGGGAACCGAGTCCGGCGGCGAGGACCTCTCACGCCGCGCGTGGTGAAGCGAACGTCAGTTGGGCTGGCGGAACAGCCGCATGCGCGGGCCGCCCCCCATCTCCAGGAAGAACCCGAAAGAGAAGCGCACCTTCGAGTCGTCGCTCAACAACCCCGGCGGTGGGTTGGGGAAGGGCTGCGCGCGCTGGAACGAGGACACCGCCTCCATGTCCAGGAAGTCCAGGCCGCTGCTCTTCTCCACCTCGATGTTCGTCACGCGGCCCTTCTCGTCCAACGTGATCTCCAACATCGTGTGCCGGTCCTTCCCGGTGAACATGCTGCCCGTGGGGTCTCTCCGGAGCAGCGTCTCGTTGGGATTCCAGTGCATGCCCACGCTCTGCTTCACGCGGTTGAAGAAGCTGGCGTACTTCCACTCGCGCGAGTTGAGCAGCGTGCCATCGCCTTCATCCACGTCGCGCAGGTGGTCATTGGGAGCGGCGCCCAGAACCTTGTCCATCACCGCGCGAGACGGCATCAACGCGGCGATGCCCGGCGAGCCCACGCGTCCGGCGGAGCCTTCCTGCTCACCCCCGGTGCCCGGCTGGATTCGCAGGCGCTTCGCGTTGCCCGTCAGCTCTTCGCTCTCGTTCTGGTTGTTCACCGCCACGCCGCCGGGCGTGTTCGGGTCCGTCTTCACCTTCACTTCGTTCTTCTTGTGGATGTCGGGGACCTCGAACGCGAACTTCTGGCCCCCCTCGGCGAGCGGCCGGTCGTCATTGCCCATGCCGTTGTTGCCGGCGATGCGCGGCGCCTGCGGCTCCGCGTCCGCGCCCTTCTGCTCCTGGGGCGCGGTGCGCTGCGGCATGGCGTTGCGGTAGAAGGGCGTCTGCTCCCGGGCCCGCGTCTCCTTGTCCACGCGGTTGTTGTGCTCCGCGAGGTACTTCGCGTCGGGTGCCTGCTGCTCGTTGCCCGGCGCCAGGTCCACCACCTGCCCCTCGGGCCTGGTCTCTGGCTTCTTCTCCTCGGGCTTCTTGTCCTGGACGCGGGGCTTCTGGGTCGTCTGCGTCTTCGAGTCCGTCTTGCCCCGGTTCCGGGCCCACTGGTCTTCCGTCAACGGCCGCACGGCCACGGAGGTGGGGGGGCGGGTGACGGGCTTGCGCTCCCGTCCCGTCGGCGGAAGCGTCCCCGTGAAGAGCACGATGGCCAGGTAGGCGCCATGAAGCGCCAGGGCGAGCAGCACCGCGGCGACCACTCGCCAAGGGGATGCTCGCCGCCGCTTGCGGCGCCAGTCTGACTTCGGAGAAGAACCCGTGCTCACGGCGCGATGATAAACCTCCGGGCCCGCTGCCTAGTCCCGTCCCGTTCGCGGCGGAACACCTGGGCAGGGGAGGACATTCACGAGACGTGCACTGGTTCTCAGGCGCGCCCCCTCTTCAGGTCAGTAGATGGGGGCGACTTCAGCACCATTGAAGTAGTGACGGAGGATTTCCTCGTAGCGCTGCCCGGCCTCGGCTCGGCCGATGGCGCCCGTCTGACACATCCCTACTCCGTGGCCCCAGCCGCCGCCACGGAAAAGCCAGTGGGTGGGTCGGCCCTCGGCGTCCCGCTCGGCTTCCACCACCGCCATGCTGCTGTTCAGCATCCCGAAGAGGCGGCGGATGTTCAGTTCGCCACGCACCTGGGTGGCCCCCAGGTCCCCGGATAACGCGAGCACCCGGGCCCGGCCGGACACGCCCCGCTCCTGAAGACTCATGGCCTGGACGCGTCCCACCCCCAGCCGGGTGACGAGCGCGTCCACCTGGGCCGCCGTGAAGCGCTTCTCCCAGCGGAACTTGCTGGGCTGGGCGAAGCTGGACAGCCGGCAGGCGGCCCTCACGTCGGGCGCGGCCAGCCAGGCCTCCAGGCGGGAAGGGGAAGGCGTGCTGCCCGAGGGCTCCAGGATGTCCGGGCGCCCGCGCAGGCTTGGGTCCGGCGGGCCGCCCCAGACGATGTCGTTGTCCTCGGTGTGGCCTCCGCACACCGCGCTGTAGACGGAGTCCACCAGCCGGCCGTCCGCGCTGAAGAGGGCCTGGCCCCGGGTGGCCTCTACCGCCGCGGACGTGCTGGCCGCCTCGCCCGTGCGCCCCCGGTACACGGCGCAGTGCTGCTCCGAGCACAGCAGATAGGGGTCCGCCAGGTGTTTGATTCCCACCTTCGCGAGCACCTCGCCGCGCGCGGTGACGGCCTGGGCCTTGAGCGCCTCCGAGTGGGCGCGGGCGAAAATCTCCGCGGGCACCAGGCCCTTGAGCAGGTCCTCGAGCGGCACCACGTTCACCACCGCCAGCAGGCCCAGGCGGTCCACGGAGAACTGGAGCGCGCCCCGGAACGTCCGGTCCTCGAAGCCGTGGAAGTCGTAGCCGACGCCGAACTCCACCTGTCGCACGTCGAAGCCCGCGCCGTCCGGGGAGTCCGCGTCCAGCTTGTCCTGCGCCAGGCCCACCACCGCGCCGGACTCATCGCGCACCTCCAGGATGGCGCGCGCGGGAGTGCGGACCTCCTCGAAGAGAAGGGTCCGCGCGCCGAACTGGCGCAGCAGCTCCGCCTGTCGCGTCGCGGCCTCCTCGGGGGTGAGCACCTCATCCACCAGGAGCAGTGAACGCCGGTTGTCGATGACCTTGCCGGCGATGCCGTACACCGCGCCCAGCACCTGCGTGCGCACCGCGAGGCCCCGGGCCCTCCACTCCTCCTGCGCGGCGGCGAGCCCCTCCCGGTCCGCGAACCGGTGCTCGCCCAACTGCACGCGCGCGGAGAGCACCGCGGGCGTCCCCTGCGTCACGCGCACCGTCCACCGCGTCCCCGCCGCGGCGTCCAGCACCTTGTCCACCGCTCCGCCGAAGCGCATCCGCATCCGGCCTCGGGGGGAGAAGGTCGCCTCGCGCCGTCCCTCCATGAGGCGGATGGGGAGCCGAGGCTCTCCGCCCCGGAAGTCCAGGCGCTTCAGCTCACCGGGGCCTGGGATTCCTTGCGCCAGCGGGTCTTCTCCAGGCGCGCCCGGCAGCGCGCTGGTGTCCACGCCCCCGTCGCTCGTTCCCCCGTCCTGGGAGGAGGGCAGGCTGCCCGCGTCCGTCCCGGCGTCCTGGCCCTCATCGGCCAGGGCCTCCACCGAGGGATTCGCCAGGTGGGGTGGAGGCTTGGGGCTCGCGCAGGAGGCGAGCAGCACGGCGGAGAGCAGGAGCGGGACGGCGGTGCGCACGGGGGGCGACACCGTACCCGCCGGGGCGGGGCCTGTCACGGACCGGACGCCCGCTGGCCCGTCCGGGTGGGCTTGTCACGTGGCGAATAGAACGCGGCGCGCAACGCGTTCGTCCTGCTCATGCGAATTTTCAAAGGCAAGTACCTGAAGCTGAAGACTCCCGTGGCCAGCCTGGCCGCCAGCCTGCTCATGCTCGGTTCGACCGCTCACGCAGCGGGCCTGGGTTCCTTCATCCCGACGCCGAAGCTCCCCGGCGCTTCGGCGCCCAAGACGCCAACCGCCCCCTCGACGCCCGGTGCCTCGGCGGCGACCGGCAGCCTGCCTCCCATCGGGGTGCAGGCCGTCCCCGACACCCCCGTGGCCGCGCTGCCCTCGCACGCGGACCACGCCGGCATCGTCACGCCTTCGCCCCAGCCGGGCATCCAGGCGAACGCGCTGTCGCAGGCGTCCAAGAAGTCCTTCACCCGCGAGTGGGTGGTGAGTCCCTCGGGCAATGACGCGGGGGACGGCAGCGCCGCGAAGCCCCTGAAGACCATCACCAAGGCCGTCGGCCTGGCGGGCCCCGGCGAGGTCATCCGCGTGCAGGCCGGCATCTACGCCGAGCGTGTCATCATCGGCGCCAACGCGAAGGCGGGCACCGAGGGCGGCAAAATCACCCTCCAGGGCGAGGGCAGCCCGCGCATCATCCCCGGCGCCGGCAGCGGCGCCATGGTGCAGGTGCGTCAGCCGCACTGGGTCATCGACGGCTTCGAACTGGACGTGCAGCGTCAGCCCATCTTCGGCGTCACCTTCGAGGGCAACGTCGCCGGCTCCACGCTGGCGAATTCGGACCTGCACCACGGTGGTGGCGGCGCGGGCGTGACGACCTACAACAATGCCTCGGGCGCCATCATCGAGAACAACCACATCCACGACTTCCTGAAGACGACGGGCAACCAGGATTCGCACGGCGTCGTCGTGCAGCCCACGTCCAAGAACATCACCGTGCGCAACAATGACATCCACGCCAACTCGGGTGACTCCGTGCAGTGCCTCGGGCCCGAGGGCTTCAGTTCGCTGCCGCCCGCCAACGGGCTGCTGGTGGAGAACAACCACTTCTACGGCAACCGTGAGAACGCGGTGGACATCAAGACCTGCTACGGCGTGGTCATCCGCAACAACCGCATGCACCAGTTCCGCCCGACGAGCACCGCCAAGGGCGACGTGGTGGTGATTCACTACTCCGCCAACAACGTGATGGTGGAGGACAACGAAATCTACGACGGCGCCAAGGGCATCTCCGTCGGTGGGAATCACGAGGGCCCCGTGCCCTCCGGCATCGTCATCCGCCGCAATCGCGTGCACGACATCACCACGGCGGCGGGCGGCGAGGGGACGGGCATCCGCCTGGAGAACTCCAAGGGCACCGTGGTGGTGAACAACACCATCACCAAGGTGTCCACCGGCCTCGTCCTCGGCCACGGCACGGGCGGCGCCACCCAGTCTCCGGTGGTGCGCAACAACATCCTGGACGGCGCCATCTCCGTGGACATGGGTGCCCAGGCGCCGGGCATGAAGCTGGGCAACAACCTCTTCGCCGCCAGCGGTCAGTTCAAGAGCAACGGCGCGGTGGTGGGCGTGGAGCAGTTCAAGACCACGGCGGGGGATGCGTCGTCCGCCAGCGGCTCCGCGGACCTGGGCGAGGGCTTCGGTCCGGGCCTGCTCGCCGTGGACAAGGGCATCGACGTGGGGCTGCCGTACTGCGGCGGTGCTCCCGACATCGGCGCGGTCGAAATGGGCTGCTGACGCGCGGGCCCACGCCTGTCCGGCAGGCCACCAGGCTTGCCGGAAAAAAGAGAAGGCCCGATGCGGAGCGACTTCCGCATCGGGCCTTTTCTTTGTGAGGCGCCACCCGGATTCGAACCGGGGAATGAAGGTTTTGCAGACCTTTGCCTTACCACTTGGCTATGGCGCCAACGGCTTGGGGCCGGGTTTATACGCAGCCCGCCACCGCCCGGTCAAGGATTCAACGGAAGCGGTGGGCGAGGTGTACCGGTACGATTCGCGTCAAAAAGCGAGCCCGTGGGTGGGCTGCGCGCGCACGAACGGGCCGAGGGGTTTCAGATGCTGCATGGGCATGGGGTGTACGAGGAAGAGCACGAGGCCTTTCGCCGCACCGTCAGGGCGGTGGTGGAGAAGGAGATCCTCCCCCACGTCGCGGGTTGGGAGGAGGCGGAGGAGTTCCCCCGGGAGCTCTTCGCGCGCTTCGGGGAGCTGGGCTTCCTGGGCTTGAAGTACCCCGTCGAGTACGGGGGCACGGACGCTGGTTGCCACTACGAGGCGGTGCTGTTGGAGGAACTGGGGCGGTGTGGCTCGGGCGGCGTGTCGGCGGGCCTGGGAGCGCAGTTCACCATCGCCACCGGCCCGCTCCACCTGTTCGGCACGGAGGAGCAGAAGCGCCGCTGGCTGGCCCCGGCGATTCGGGGCGAGAAGATTGGCGCGCTGGGAATCACGGAGCCGGACGCCGGCTCGGACGTCGCGGGCCTGCGCACCACGGCCCGGCGCGATGGCGCGCACTACGTCGTGAATGGCTCCAAGACGTACATCACCAACGGCGTGCGCGCGGACTTCGTCGTCATGGCGGTGAAGACGGACCCCTCGGCGGGGCACAAGGGCCTGTCCATGCTGGTGGTGGAGAAGGACACGCCTGGCTTCACGGTGAGCCGCAAGCTGAAGAAGCTGGGGTGGCGGGCCTCGGACACCGCCGAGCTGTTCATGGAGGACTGCCTCATCCCCGTGGAGAACCTGCTGGGGGTGGAGAACCAGGGCTTCTCGCAGATCATGGGCAACTTCCAGTGGGAGCGGCTCTCGCTCGCGCTGGGCGCGTTGGGCGCCATGGAGGACATGCTGGAGCGCGTCGTCGAGCACGTGAAGTCGCGCCGCGCCTTTGGCCAGTCGCTCAGCCAGCTCCAGGTGGTGCGCCACAAACTGGCGGACCTGTTCACCGCCCGCGAGTGTGCCCGCCAGCTCACCTACCACGCGCTGCGGCTGCACGCGGCGGGCGAGTGGGCCGTCGCGCAGACCTCCATGGCGAAGAAGGTGGCCACCGAGACGGCATGCCGCGTCGCCGACGAGTGCCTCCAGCTCCACGGGGGCGCCGGCTACATGATGGAGTACGACATCCAGCGTCATTGGCGCGACGCCCGCCTGGGCCCCATCGGAGGCGGGGCCAGCGAGGTGATGAACGAGATCATCGCCAAGCAACTCGGGCTGTAGGGCCGCGGTCCGCGGGGGAGGAGCAGGCGACCAGGCGGGATGGAAGAGGCCCGCGGTGTCCCTGGTTGAGCCCCGAGAGCCCCCGCGGAGGTCCTCGTGGAGTCGAGCATCCTGTGTACCGAGCTGTACCTGCGCCTGGGCGATGATGAGATCCTCGTCATCGACTGTCGCGCCCCCACTGAATGGGAGCACCATGACCTGCACATCCCCGGCGCCTTGAGAATGTCCCCCTCGGAGGTGGCCAGGGATCACCGCATGCTCCCCGATGACGAGCTCATCGTCCTGTGTGGTGGCACGCACGACGGGTCCGATGTCAGCCGGGTCTGCCGGCTCTTGCGCATGCACGGGCGGGAGGCGGTGTGCCTCGACGGGGGACTCTCCGCTTGGATCCGAGGGGGCTACCCCACCGAGCGCCGTGGCCGTGCCCAGGTGGCGCTGCCCCGCTGAGGTTCGGTGGATGCGGTGCGTCGTCAAAGGGTGTATGGAGCGGCGGACTTCCTCCCTCGGAGAACCGTCCCCATGGCCAAGCTTCGTGCCGCCCTCGTTGGCGCCACCGGACTCGCGGGTCAGCAATTCATCGCGGCCCTCAGGAACCACCCGTTCATCGAGCTGACCGGCCTCGCCGCGTCGCCTCGTTCGGCGGGCAAATCCTACGGGGACGCCCTGCGCACGGCCAATGGCATGACGGCGTGGTTCGTCTCCGAGCCGCTGTCGCCCGAGGTCGCCCGCATGCAGGTCGTCAGCGGCGACGCGCTGCAGTCCAAGGACTACGACCTCGTCTTCTCCGCCGTGGAGGCGGACGTGGCGCGTGAGCTGGAGCCCCGGCTGGCGAAGGACATCCCCGTCTTCTCCGCCGCCAGCGCCTTCCGCTACGACGACGACGTCCCCCTGCTCATCCCCCCCGTCAACGCCGCTCACGCGCCGCTCGTGCGCGAGCAGCAGCGCAAGCGGGGCTGGAAGGGCTTCATCGTCCCCAGCCCCAACTGCACCACGACGGGCCTGGCCGTCACGCTGGCCCCGCTCGCAGAGCGCTTCGGGGTGAAGGCCGTGCTGATGACCAGCCTCCAGGCCATGTCCGGCGCCGGACGCTCTCCGGGCGTCATCGGCATGGACATCCTCGACAACGTCATCCCCTACATCCCCAAGGAGGAGCACAAGGTCGAGGTGGAGACGAAGAAGATCCTCGGGGCCCTGAACGCGGGCGGCGCGGCCCTCACCCCCCACGACGTCCGGGTGTCCTGCACCTGCACCCGCGTGGCGGTGCTGGAGGGGCATACCGAGTCCGTCTTCGTCTCGCTCGGCACCAAGGCCACGGTGGCGGAAGTCACCCAGGCGATGCGCGAGTGGCGCGGCGCCGAGGTGGCCAGGGATTTGCCGTCCTCGCCCGTCCGGTGGATTGAGGTGATGGACGACCCCTTCCGTCCTCAGCCGCGGCTGGACAGGGAGACCCATGGGGGCATGGCCACCACGGTCGGCCGGGTGCGCGAGGATGGTGTGCTGGAGAACGGCTTCAAGTACGTGCTCGTCTCCCACAACACCAAGATGGGGGCCGCGCGCGGGTCCATCCTCGTGGCGGAACAGCTGCGGGCCCAGGGGTTGCTCGGCTGACAGCGACACGCGTCGGACAGCTGCCACAAATTCAGGGTGCCATCCCTGGAACGAACCATTAGTCTGCGCGCCCACGGACGCGCTGAAGAAATCTAGAGGAGAGTTTTCATGGCCTACGTCGTCGCGGACCCTTGCATCAAGTGCAAGTACACTGACTGTGTCGAGGTCTGCCCGGTCAATTGTTTCTACGAGGGTGCGAACTTCCTGGTCATCCACCCCGACGAGTGCATCGACTGTGGCGCCTGCGAGCCCGTGTGCCCCACCAAGGCCATCTTCCCGGAGAGCGAGCTCCCCTCGAAGTGGTCCGAGTACAAGACGCTGAACGCGGACTTCTCCACCAAGTGGCCGAACATCGCGGAGAAGAAGTCGCCGCTGGGCGAGGCCGAGGAGTACAAGGAGAAGGACGGCAAGCGCGCCATGCTGGACACGAAGCCCGGCAAGTAGCCCGCTGGCGCCTGTCGCGCCCGTGCGTCTCATGGAGGCCCTCCCGCCCGCTGCTGGCGAGAGGGCCTTCGCCGTTTCGTGCCCGCTCATCCAGTGCGCAGTGAGTGGAGCTTCAGCCCGCGTGCCTCCAGGGCATCCCGCAGCCGGATGACCTGTTCGGTAGGCACCGGTCCGTGGTGTCCCTGGATGTGGAGCCTCACCTCACGAGGGCCCGTCCGCTCTACCTCCACGGTGGCGTCGAGTGTCCCCCGGACACTGAGGCTCAGCGCCGGACGCTGCGACTTCACGAAGACCTCGATGCGCTCGATGACCTCCATCGTGGAGTCGACGCGGGACGTCGGCGCGGCCTCGCTCCTCGCCGCGCCTCCAGTCGCCGGGCTCCGCCCCTCCGCGCCGATTCCCTCCACGGCCTTGGGCGTCCGAAGGGGCTCCTGTGGCGCGGCGGATGGCTCCGTGCCGAAGGGGCTGCTCGGAGGGGCGGGCGCGCGAGGCTCCCGAGAAAGCTCCCGCGAGAGGAGGTCCGTGAGGCGGTGCTCGGTGCGCTCCTGGCTCGCCGTCTGGGCTTCACCGCGCACGCTTCCCAGTCGGAAGGACTCGGCATGCATCGCCTGTCGCGTCACCGTGAGTCGCTCGGGCGTGGACAGCGCGCCTCGGGAGGTCGCGAGGAGGGTCGACGTGGTCCGTGCGGTGCCGGGCCCCACCGCGGCGGGTAGGGGGCGAAGCGTTGCGGGCCGCACGGGCCGGATGTCACGCGTGGCGGTGCTGGGCGTGGGGGGCGCGGGCCTCTTCGACGTGGCTTCCTGGAGGGCTCGCTGGAACCGCTCTCCGTCGGGGTGTTGCCGCGTCGGAGCGCTGCTTTCGGTACGGGCCTCGGTGTCGACCTTCATGTCATCCCTCGCAGGCATGGGCGCGAGGGACGAAGCAGTCGTCATGCCAGGGCTTCGACACCGTGGAGGCGCGTGTCGAAGGAGGACGTCACCGTCCCGACGCTCGGAGGCGAGGCTCCGACGCGGGACGGCTCAGCGCCCCTTGCTGCCGAAGGCGCCGGGCTGGACGGGGGCGATGCCGGACAAGTCGTTGACGGCCAGGGGGCACGAGGCCAGGGCCATCGGCTCGACGAGGGTCCCTACGCGCGCCCAGTCCCGCTCCTGGAAGAGGAGCGCGTCGCGAATCTCGATCGCCGAAATGCCCTTCTTGTATTCCCAGAAGCGCCCGCGCACGAGCACGCGGTTGCCCTTGAGCAGCTTGTTGAGGTCGACGTACTGCTTGTCCTGGAGGATGGCGGTGATGTCCACGCGCTCGCGCTTGCGCGGCTTGCCGAACTGGAACTCGTAGGTGACCTGCGCGGGCGGCTCGGGCTCCACCCAGACGAGTCGAGCCACCATGCGCTCCGGCTCTGGCTCCTCGCCCTTCTTGAGCTTCTTCTTCTTGGGCTTCTCCAGCTTGACGTCCACCAGCTCCATGCCGCTGAACGCCAGCTCGTGGTCCAGGTAGTTGTCGCGGAACAGCGCCTCGGCGGTGGACATGGCCACCGAGTTGACGCGCTGGACCTCCTCCGCGTAGCGCTCGCGCAGCACGGGCAGGGTGAGCAGGAAGCTGTCCACGGGCTTCACTCCGTCGGCGAGGAAGCGCATCCGCGCCATGTCGATGGCGGGATAGAAGGGGACGAGTGACTCGGCGGTCTGGAGCCAGTCGGCGCTCAGCTTCTTGTCGATGAGCACCCGGCGCACCATGGCCACGAAGAAGCTGTTGCCCGGGAACCGGTCCGTCATCAGCTGCGTGCTCAGCGCCTGCACCAGCGCTGGGTCCAGCATGAAGTTCTCGTCGCGCTTGTGGAACTGGGTGCCCACCTCGCCCAGCATCGTGAGGAACGCGCCGACCAGCTGTGCGCAGTTCGCATCCGCGGTGCCCTGGTTGAGGGCCTGGTACAGGCGCGTGCGGGTGAAGCGCTTGTCCAGGGCCTCCTCGCGGAAGGTGGGGGCTTCACCGGTGCCGAAGAAGAACTCCGGCTGAGCGATGGCGGGGCCGGCGAGCAGGCCCAGGGCAAGTGCGAGCAGTCGGGCGATACGCATGAGGCCGCCAGCCTATCACCCCGAGGCCCCCGCGGAGAGGGGGCCTGGCGCGGGCTCCGAGGGGGCGATGGCGGCCCGCAGGACGAGGCCGGCGGCCACCAGCTCCAGCACCCCCGCCACGGCGAAGAGCCGGTGTCCCCCGAGCCAGTCGTACCCGGCTCCCGCCGACAGGTACCCCACCAGTCCGCCCAGTCCGAAGGTGAACGCGGCGAACAAGGCCTGGCCGGAAGCCCGCATCTCCGGGGGCACGCGCCGCGAGAGGAACGCCACGCTGCCCACGTAGAAGGCGCCGAACGTGAGGCCATGCAGGGGCGCGAGCAGCAGCATTCCCGTGGGAGACGACACCAGGGCCATGCCTCCCCAGCGCAGCGCGCTCATGGCGAAGGCGAAGGCCAGGACATTGCGCGGCGCGAGCCCTCCCGCCACGCGGGGGTAGAGCGCCATCACCGCGACTTCCGCGAGTACGCCCAGGCCCGCCACCGTTCCCACCACGGCGGGGGACAGGCCCAGGGCCATGACGTGGATGGAGAACGTCCCATGGAACGGCGCGCACGCCATCCAGTGCAGACAGGTGGCGGCGAGCAGCCAGCGCAAGTCCTTGTGCCGCAGGAGCCGGAGTCCCGCGAAGGGGCTCAGTCCCCGGCTCGCGGCCGCGGTGTCGCGCAATGTGAGGCTCCAGGGCACCAGCAAGGCGAGCAGCGCGAGCGGAGCCAGCACCACGGTCCGGTCCACGTCCGTGGCGAGCAGTCCGAAGAGGACGGACGAGGCGATGAAGCCCAGCGAGCCGAAGAGGCGCAGGTGCGAGAAGCTGTCGCCGGTGCGCGCGACGTGGTGGAGGGTGAGGGTGTCCATGAGCGGCGTGAAGGCGGACGCGAAGCACGCGTACAGCGCCATGGCGGGCACGAGCGTCTCGAAGGTGCGAGCGCTGGCCACCAGCCCGAAGGCGAGCGCCGCGCCGAGCGCCAGCACGGTGAGGACACGGGACGTACGGCCGGTGCGGTCGGCGAGGTGCCCCCACAGCGGCGGGACGAGCAGCGAGACGCAGGGGCTCAGGCACAGCAGGAGTCCCACCTGTGTCGCCGAGAGGGAGAGCGACTTGTACCAGGCGGGCAGGAACGGGAGGACGATGCCCACCGTGGCGAAGTAGAGGAAGTAGAAGCCCGCCAGCGGCAGACGGCTGGCGACAGGGCGGGGGCTCATGGACGGTTTGGACCTTGACATGGCCGGGTGCGTTTCCGCCTGTTGACCTCGCGTCCTTTTGTGTACCTTGCCCTCGACATGGCCAGTCCCACGGATACTTCCGCGCCCGTCTCCATCACTCAGATCAAGAGTGAGGCGGAGCTCTTTCAGGCGCTCGCCATCCGCGAGGTGGTGTTCATCGAGGAGCAGCACGTCCCCGAGGGCATCGAGCGGGATGCAGAAGACGCGCACGCCTACCACATCATCGCCAACCAGGGAGGCCACGCCATCGGCACGGGGCGGCTGGTGATGCTGCCTCAGCCTCCCTCGGCTGAGCAGGGCCTGTGGGGCCAAGTAGGGCGCATGGCGGTACTGCAGGCGCACCGCAAGGCGCGCGTGGGCTCGCTGCTGCTGACGTCGCTGGAGGAGGAAGCCCGGCGACGCGGCGTCCAGGGCATCATGCTGCACGCGCAGCTCTACGCCCTGGAGTTCTACAAGAAGCACGGCTACACCGAGATGGGCACCGTGTTCCTCGAGGGTGGCATCGACCACCTCGAGATGCGCAAGCGCTTCTAGTCAGCGGCGCGGAGGACGGGGCGCGGGCGGCTGCGCGTGCCTCGGGTCCTCCGGCCAGGAGTGGCGCGGGTACTTGCGGCCCAGCTCCTTGCGCAGCGCCGGGTAGTGCCGCTCCCAGAAACCCGCCAGGTCGGTCGTCACCTGAACGGCGCGCATGTTGGGCGCGAGCAGGTGCAGCACGAGCGGCACGCGGCCCGCGCACACGCTGGGCCCCTGGGCCAACCCGAAGAAGTCTTGCAGGCGTGACTCCACCCAGGGCGGCTTGCCCGGCTCGTAGTTCACCTTGACGCCGCGGCCACCGGGAAGCGTGACGCGCTCGGGGGCGTGGGTGGCGAGCAGCCGCTGTTGCTCGGAGTTGAGTCGCGCGTAGAGCGCGTCGATGAGGGACACGCCTTCCAGGTCCTTGAAGCTGCGCGCGTCCGAGCAGAGGGATGCGAGCGCGTCGCGCAGGAACGTGTCATCCACGGTGGGGAACTTCGCCTCCGGGAAGGCCTGGGCGAGCAGGGCCACGCGCGTGCGCCACTGTTGCAGGGCTTCGGGGTCGGCGAAGCGACCGGGGCCCGCGGCGAGCGCCGCTTCGACGAGCACCCGTGCCGTGGCTTCCGACGCGGGCGCGGGGGCGCGGGTCTCCTCGAGCATGAGATTGCCGTAGGAGAGGCGGGTGAGGCGCTCCACGCGGCGGGCCTCGGCGTTCCACTGGAGGGTGTCCACCTCTTCGAGGGTGTCCGGGTAGAGGTCCAGCAGCCACTCGGGTTCCACGGCGCTGGCCAGTCGCACCACGGCGCCCTTGCCCGGGCGCTCCTCGGCGTCCACGGCCACCATGAGGTCCGCGTCCTGTACGACGCTCAGCTCGGAGAGGGACGCGGTGCCGCCGCCGAAGAGCAGCAGCTCGGGAGCGCGAGGCCGACGCCTGCGCGCGACGCGGTCCGGGTAGCCCGCGAGGACGCTGAGCATGAGGGCCTGCTCGATGTCCTCCGCGCGGTGGGGCTTTTCTCCTTGGCCACGCACGGCGCGACGAAGCTGCTTCTGCACGCGGTCCACGGACTGCACCGCACCTTGTTCGAGAGAGAGTGAGTGCAGCCGGCCGGAGGCGAATCCCGCGCGCTCGGCTTCTCGGAAGCGCTCCAGCAGTTCGAGCAGGTCCGAGGGGCCACTGACGACCGCGGCGGCGCGTCCACCTCCGCCCAGGTTGGCGCGAGCCTCGCGGCGGATGTCCCGCTCGCCCATGAGGGCCGCGAGCGTGGCGGCCTCGGCGCCGACGCCCCGGCGCTCGCCTTCGACGATGACGCGGGCCTGGCGGGGGTGGACGGGGAAGCGCAGCAGGCGTTGGCCCACGTCGGTGACGAGGCCCTTCGCGTCGACGGCGCCGAGTCGACGAAGCAGGGTCTCCGCCGCGTCGAGCGAGGCCGCGGGAGGAGGCTCGAAGAACGGGAAGGCGCCGAGGTCGACGACGCCGAAGGCGCGCAGGGAGAGCACGGTCTCCGCCAGGTCCATGCGGCGGATTTCGGGGGCCTCCTGCTCGGGGCGGCCGTCGAAGTCATGCTGGGTATAGAGGCGGATGCAGTGGCCGGCGCGGGTGCGGCCCGCGCGTCCGGCGCGCTGGATGGCGGAGGCGCGGCTCACCTTGGACAGCTTGAGGGTGGGCAGGCCGGACCAGGGTGAGTGGCTGGCGACGCGAGCCAGTCCCGTGTCGATGACCACGGAGACGCCGTCGATGGTGACGGACGTCTCCGCCACGTTGGTGGAGAGGATGATCTTCCGGCGCGGGCTCTTGCGAACGGCGCGGTCCTGTTCCGCGGGAGAGAGGTCGCCGTGGAGAGGGAGGACGTCGGTGTCGTGGCGCTCGGCGAACTCCGCGCAGGCGTCGCGAGTGCGGCGAATCTCCCCGGCGCCAGGGAGGAAGACGAGCACGTCGCCATCCACTCCGTTGGTGAACAGGCGCTTGATGGCGGAGAGGACCTGCAGGTCCAGGTGTCGGTCATCCGGAGCGGGGAGGTACTCCACGCTGACGTCGAAGCGCCGGCCCTGGGAGCGCAGGGAGGGACAACCTCCGAGGTACGCACGAACGGGTTCGGCCTCCAGGGTCGCGGACATGACGACGAGCTTGAGGTCGGGGCGACGAGCCTCTTGCAGTCGGCGAAGCAGCGCGAGGGAGATGTCGGCGGACAGGTGGCGCTCGTGGAACTCGTCGAGCACGACGATGCCCACGTCGCGAAGGGTGGGGTCGGACAGCAGGCGGCGTCCGAGCACGCCCTCGGTGACGAAGGACAGGCGTGTCTTGGCGCTGCGCACGTCCTCGAAGCGGACCTGGTAGCCGACGGTGTCGCCCACGCGCTCGCCGATCTCCTCGGACACACGCTGGGCGGCGAGTCGGGTGGGGAGGCGTCGCGGCTGGAGGACGACGATCTCCTTGCCTCCACCGAGCCCCGCTTCCAGCAATGCGCGAGGCACGCGCGTCGTCTTGCCCGCGCCGGGAGGTGCCTCGAGCACGAGCGAACGAGCACCGCGCAAGGTGGTGACGATGTCCGGAAGGAGCGGGTCGATGGGAAGGGCTGCGTCCGCCATGTCCGGGTTCCTCTAACGCGCGAGCCGAAGCTCGCTCAGGGGGTCTCGGTTCCCGCCGCGCCAGGCGTAGACGTCACGCCCTTCTTCTTGCGGACGGCGGGAGCCTGGGCACGCGAGGGGGCCGGAGCGGCCGAGTCATCCGACGAAGGGGGAGCGCCGGAATCGCGAGCGCGTCCGCGAGCAGGTTGCGCGCGTGAGCGCTCCGCCCCATTGGAGGAATCGCTGCCGGTTGGAGGCGAGCCAGCGTCGCGAGTGCGTCCGCGAGCAGGCTGCGCGCGCGGACCCTCTGCCGCGTTGGAGGTATCGGCGGCGGTCCGAGGCGAGCCCGCGTCGCGAGCGCGTCCGCGAGGCGGTTGTGCGCGTAAGCCCTCTGTCTCGTTGGAAGCATCACCAGCGCTAGGAGGTGAGCCAGCGTCGCGAGTACGTCCGCGAGGCGGTTGTGCGCGTGACCCCTCTGCCGCGTTGGAGGTGTCGCTGGTGGTTGGAGGCGAGTCCTCATCGCGAGCACGGCGTCCTCGATCCACTTCTGAAGGGCCGGACGCTTCGCCCGACGTCGAGGCCGCCTCCGCGACGCGATTGCGTCCGCGACCCGAGCCGGGACGTGAGGCCTCCGCCGAGTTCGTGCTGCCATCGCCGGAGGAGGAAGCCTCTCCCGGCTCACGCTTGCGTCCACGAGGCGCCGATTCGCGAGGTTCCGCCGTCACGTTGCCGCGCTCATCCTCGCGGCTATGCGGCTCCTCGAACTCTTGAGGGGACGGAGCCGCTTCGCCCTGAGAATCGGAGGTGTCCTTGCCCACGGGCGCGTTGACGTGCGCCTCATGCTTGCGTCCGCGAGCGCCACCCTGGCCGGGTTCGGCGTCATCCACCGACGTCTCTGGCTCGCTCGTTGCCAGTTCCTCGGAGCCAGCAGCGTCAGTGCCGCCATCGTGAGGTCCGGCCGTTGCCGATTCCTTGCCATGCGCCACGCGAGCGTCGACCGCCTCCCCATCGAGAAGAGCACCCCTGTTCGACGCGTGCGGCGGACGGGTTGGCACCTCGTCATCGGAGGACGAACCGAGGGCGGCGACCTCCGCCAGTTCGGCCTCGGTGGGCTCCATGGAGTCCGAGGGCTCGAGGTCGAGCGCGCTCAGTCCGTCATCGGAAGGCGCCAGCCCACGACCTGCCTTGCGCTTGGGCTTGAGTCCGAGCGCCGCGGCTTCATGGACGCTGGGGACGGGGACGAGCGCGGCCTCGGAGAGCAGTCGCGCCTGTCGCAGCGCCACCTCGAGCTTGCGACCCAGGTTCACCAGCTCCTCGCGGAGCACGGCCTCCTGTTCGAGCGAGAGTGGCGCGGGCTCATGACTGGCGCGCCACGCGGCATGCGCGGCGGCGACCTGGTCCATCACGGGACGGACGAGCGCGAAGTCCTCGCGAGCGAAGATGCGCGACACGTAGGAGCTGCGGGTGCGCCGCTCGTAGGACGTGGCGTACTCGAAGACGACTTCTCGAGGCGCACGTCGGAGCTGGGCGAACTTGAGGTGGGGGAAGAGCGCCTCGATGACAGGCGCGCGGCTGCTGGCGGTGAAGGTGATGCCCGCGTGCAGCTTCTCCAGGGAATCGACCCAGAGGCCCTGTTGATGGAAGGCGTATTCCTCCCGGGCCTCGTCCAGCTCGGGCAGGTCCTTGACGCGGTCGACCACGCCAGCGGAGGGAGCGCGGGTGGTGCGCACCAGCTCCAGGGCGGTGGTCAGCCAGCTCTTCTCGGCCTCCAGGCCGGGACGGCCGGCGAGCATCTCTCCCGCGGTCGCGATCCGACCCTCGAAGGCCTCGGCGAAGCGGATGAGCTCATAGGACTCGAGCGTGGATGACATGCGCGGGGCTCCTCGGAAGGGCGGCGGGAGATACCACAGCCCGGGCTCGGCTCCGAGCGCGGGCGGAAGGGTCAGCTTCCGCCGAGCAGCGTCGGAAGGGCTTCGCGGTGCGAGAAGTCCGGGAAGGCCGCATGGGCGCCGGCCTGCAAGAGGGCCTCGGCGGTGAAGGTCCCCGTGCCCACGCCGATGCACTCCGCGCCGATGCCGAGGGCCGCGTCGACGTCCTTGGGAGTATCCCCGATGATGACCACCCGGCACTGCTCGCGAGGGACGCCGAGCGTCGCCGCGCCGGCCTCGGCGCCTCGGCGGATCAGCTCCACGCGGTTCTCATGGTCGCAGCCGAAGCCGCCGAAGGCGAACTGGTCATGGATGCCCACGCGTTCCAGCTTCAGGCGCGCGCCGTCGCGGACGTTGCCGGTGCCCAGGCCCACTGCGAAACCACGACGACCGCGCGCGGCGAGGACGGCCTCGCGCATGCCGGGAAACACGCGGTAGCGCGCGTCTTCGACCTTCTGGATTTCGTCCGCGAGGTAGGCGAGGTAGGCGGCGATGCCGGCATCGATGGCGGCCTCGGTGTCCTCGACGCCGATGATGCGCAGGGCGGTGCGGACGATGCCCCGGTCCGTCATGCCGGACATATGGAACGAGTCGCAGGCATCGCGGCGACCGTGAAGCTGTTCGAAGGCGCGGTCCATGGCCCGGCGTCCCGCGCCGCCGGTGGTGACGAGGGTGCCATCGATATCGAACAGGAGGACCGTGGGGCGCATGGTCCCCATCTAACGGAAGGCCAGGGCCGACGCGAGCCCCGAGTCACGTCGAGAGCGCTCAGGGCTCCGCGAGGCTGAGTCCTCGCTGGAGTGCTTCGCGCACGAGGGGGCGTTCCTCCAGGGGGATGCGTTCCTCGAGTGCCTGACGGGCCTGCTGTCCGCCCAGTCGCCCGAGCGCCAGGGCCACGGCCTCCCGGACGGGGTCCTCACGGTCCACCAGTCGCGCCGCGAGGGGACGGATGGCCTCGGTGCCCAGGCAGCGAGCCAGGGCTCCCGCGGCGCTGGCGCGGACGTCAGCGGGAGCGCGCGGATCCTCCAGGACTCCCTGGATGGCAGGCGCGCCTTGGGGGTCGAGGAGAGCCAGTGACGCCATGGCCCGCTCGCGACGCGACGCGGGAACCGCGCCGTCCACCACGAGCGAGCGAAGGACGGGAACCGCCTGTGGCCCGAGCCGCCGCCACTGCTCCTCTCGAAGCGGCCCCTGGGAGGCATCCAGCAACGTCAGTACCTGCTCCCGCAGGTCAACCGGTGGGACCGGGGCGGGAGCGGAAGGGGTGGACGAGGGTGATTCGCCCGAGCCGTGCGAGTACGCGAGCGCGGTGCTCCCTGAGCTCGCGAGCAGTCCCGCTCCGAGCAGGAGATGCCACCACTGCCGGCCCCGTGAGGGGAGGGGAGCGTAGGGATGGCGAGGTGGCGGCGAGGTCGGTGTTGTCATGGGGGCGCCTCGAGCAGGGGAACGTCCTGGGTTATACGCCGGTTGCCCGCTCCGACTCGAACCCCGCTATGGTGCCGCGTTGATGGCCGGACGCGTCTTCTTCTTTCTGCAGCACGCCACGTACGAGCCGGCTTTTCAGGCGAGCTCCATGGGCATCACCGCCGTGGCGATGGGCGACGAGGTCTACTTCGTCTTCGCCTTCGACGCGCTCCGCTCCTGGGTGGGTGGAACTTTCGGTCAGCCCGAAAGCGAGCGGGAGCGTGAAGAGCACGCGCGAGGGGAATCCCTGGGCGTGACTCCTCCGCTGAGGATGCTGGAGGAGGCGAGGGCGCTGGGCGCGAAGCTGATCGCCTGCGACACGACGGTGCGCCTGTGCGGCTTCGATCCCGAGTCACTCCAGGGCCCCCTGGACGAGGTGATGGGCCTCGCCTCGCTGTGGCGGCTGACGCAAGGGGCGCGCACGCTGACGCTCTAGGTGATCCGCCCGGTGGAGGAGCCAGGCAGGCGCCAATGTCGTCCACGCCACACCGGGTGTGTGCCTGCCGAGCGGGGCCCATCGGCTCCTGCTGTAACCTCGCAGTATGGGTTGAACCTGATGCACCCTGTCTTTTGAGGCTGTAGCCTCCGAGGGGAGTCACGCGTTACTCTTCCCCCAAGCCGTCCCCTGAAGAGCCCGGCCGCGCGGAGCTCCGCGTCCCCCCATGAGAAGCAGAAGGAATTCATCACCTATGCGCGCCAAGTTGCCCCTCCTGAGCGCTCTCGTCTTCGGCGCCCTCTCGGGTGTCGTCGCCGCGGGTTGTCAGTCCTACGACTTCGAGCCGGTGGAGCCGCTCGCCATCGCGCAGACGACGGTCGAGGAGACCATCACCGCGCTGTCGAGCAAGCCCAACATCATGATGTTGGTGGACGTCTCCGGTTCGATGACGCTCCCGGTGGATACGACGCGGCCGTCCTGCCAGGTGCCGGATCGCGGCACTGGCCCGCTGACGCTGTGTGGCAACACCAACCCGTGCCCCACGGCGACGTGCCCCACGCGGTGGTCGGAGCTGCAGGCGGCCGTGCCCCAGTTCCTCGCGAACAGCGGTCCCTATGTCCGCTTCGCGCTCACGACCTATCCCCAGGCCACGGAGACCTCCTCGAGCATCGAGTCCTGCACCAGTGCCTCCTCGAACTCGGTCCGCAAGGACTTGCCGATCGTCGAGGACGATGCCTCGCTGCTGGCGCACGCCAACTCCATCAACGACATCATCCAGGGCATCCCCAACAGCGGCACCGGCAGGCCCTTCGGTGGAACACCGACCAGTGGAAGCCTGAACTTCATCGGGCAGATACCCGCCTTGCAGGTCAAGGACCGCAAGAACTTCGTCATCCTCCTGACGGACGGTCTTCCCAACTGCAACGCTGAGAATGAGTACTCCGGCGTTGAGCAGCCCGCGCTCTGCAAGTGCACCGTCGCTGGCAATAGCGCCTGCGGCACGAGCGGCGCGGCCTTTGAACGTCGTGGCTGCCTCGACACCAACGCCTCCGTGCAGGCCGTGCAGGCGCTGAAGGCCCAGGAAATCACGACCATCGTCATCGGCTTCGGCGCCGAGACGGCGTCTGGTGATGGCCCGGTGGTGCTCCAGTCCATGGCGGCGGCGGGTGGTTTCGCCCGCTCCTGCGCGGATGACGCGACGGCCTGTGGTGCCAACGACACGTGCATCGCGGCGACGGGCCTGTGCGGTCGTGCCTTCTACCAGGCGGGCAACCAGACGGAGCTGGCCGAGGCGCTGGAGCGCATCAGCAAGGAAGTCATCAACCCGGAGCCTTGCCTGATTCCGCTGAAGGGCCCGCAGCGTCCCTCGGACCCGAAGCTGGTCGTCGTCTACATCGAGGGTGAGCGCACCCTGGCGGGTGATGGGACCTGGGCCCTGACGGACGACGGCGTGCTCTTCAACGGCGCGGCGTGCGAGCGCATCAAGAACTCCCGTCCGGAAGCGCCCATCAGCATCGAGATTCGCGCCATCCGTCAACGCTAGGCAGGCGGCCGGGGGCGGCTTTACCCGGGAGGGTGCGGGGATTATAGGTCCCCTCGCCTCCGGCCCGGTCGTCGTCCCCTGCCCATGAAAGTCACCCTCCTCTCGCGGTCCGCTTCCATTCCCTCCACTCGGCGTCTTGTCGAGGCGGGCCGCGCGCGGGGGCACAAGATGCGCGTGCTCAACCCGCTCCGGGTGCAGATGCATCTGGACGGGGGCAGCGCCACCCTCTACTACGACCGCAAGAAGCTGGCGCCCACGGACGTCGTCCTGCCGCGCATCGCCCAGTCCATCAACATGTATGGGCTCGCGGTGGTGAACCAGTTCGCGCTGGGCGGGGTGCCACTCGTCAACCACGCCCAGGCCATCGCCCAGTCGCGCAGCAAGATGCGCTCGCTGCAGTTGCTGTCCGCACACGGCATCGACATTCCCGCCACGGTGATGGCGCGGGATGCCGCCCACTTGAAGGAGATGGTGGGGCTGGTGGGCGGGGTGCCCGTGCTGGTGAAGCTGCTTCAGGGGCAGGAGAACCACGGAGTGATGGTCTGCGAGAGCCTCCAGTCCCTGGAGGCCGCGCTCGAGGCGGTGCTCGGCCTGGGCCACAACCTGGTGATGCAGGAGTACGTGAAGAGCACGAGCCAGGACGTGCGCGTGCTCGTCGTCGGGGGCAAGGCGGTGGCCGCGGTGCGCCGCAGGCCTCGTCCCGGTCGGCTCGCCCACACGCTCATCAAGGGGGCTCGGCTGGAGGCGATGGAGCTGTCCCCTGGTCAGCGCGCCACGGCTGAGAAGGCCACGCGACTGGTGGGGCTGGAAGTGGCGGCCGTGGACCTGCTGGACATCCAGGGGCAGTTGAAGGTCTTCGAGGTGAACAGCTCCCCCGCGTTGCCGGAGATGGAGGCTGTCACTGGCATGGACCTGGCCACGCCCATCATCATCCGCGCCGAGGAACTGGTCGCGGGCGCGGAGCCGGTGTCCATGCCAGACCTCCTGCCGCCCCGAGGTATTCCCGCGCCGGGCCTGCCTTCCTCCCCTGCGCCGCGCAGGAAGAAGTCGAGTCGCACGCCCACGAGCGGAGCAGGGGGCGCGTGAAGAGAAAGCGGGTGACCGACGTCGCAGGCATGATAGGCAGCACCCGCTCTCAGGAGACCCGCCATGTCGCACATCCGAAGCCTCACCTCCGTCGCCGCCTTGCTGGTGGCCTGCGTCTGGTCGGCCCCGGCGTCCGCCGATGAAGTGGACCCCGCCAGCCTCTATGACGTGTCCACGGATGGCTCCTCCACCCAGGTCAAGACGGGTGAGAAGGGCATGTTCGTGCTCTCGGTGAAGACGAAGCCCGGCGCGCATGTCTCCGAAGAGGCCCCGCTGAAGCTCGAGGTGAAGGGCACCCAGGTCGCCGTCTCGAAGGAGAAGCTGGGGCGCGAGGACTCCGTCGCGAAGAAGGCCGCGGGCCAGGAGTTCGTGGACCCCCGCTTCGAGGTTCCGTTCTCCGCCACGGCCGCGGGCAAGGGCACGGTGGACGCGAAGCTCGTCTTCTTCATCTGCACGGAGAAGATCTGCGCCCGCCAGCAGAAGACGTTCTCCGTTCCCGTCGAGGTCCTCTAGTTCCCATGCGTGAGCGTCCCCCCAAGGGTGGTCGAGGCGAGCGCGATGGCGGGGACTCCGCGGCGCGTCACGTCTATGGCGTCAATCCGGTCCTCGAGGCCCTCAGGGCCAAGCCGGAAGAAGTGGAGCGGCTGTTCATCGTGGAGGGGCAACTGGCCGCCAAGGCGGCGGGCGAGCTGCTCAGCCGCGCCCGGGACGCTGGAGTCCGCGTGGAGAAGGTGTCGCGCGAGCGCCTCGCCGCCATGGCCGACGGCGGCGTCCACCAGGGCGTGGTGCTCGAGCTGCGGGGCTTCAAGTACTCGGAGCTGGAGGACATCATCGACGCGGCCGAGGCCAGCAAGAGGCCTCCCCTGGTGGTGGTGCTCGACGGCATCCAGGACCCGCACAACCTGGGCGCCATCATCCGCTCGGCCAACGCGCTGGGCGCGCATGGAGTCGTCATCGCCAAGGACCGCGCCGTGCAAGTCACGGGAACGGTGGCGAAGGCGTCCGCGGGAGCGGTGGAGCACTGCCTCATCGCCCGCGTGGTGAACATCTCCCGCGCGCTGGAGCAGCTGAAGGAGGCGGGGCTCTGGGTGGCGGCGGCGGACGTGGACGCGACCGAGCCCATGTGGAGCGCCCGACTGGACGGGCCTCTGGCCCTGGTGGTGGGGGCCGAGGG